>NZ_JBNUPI010000017.1:0-38663 GCF_050409505.1 Facklamia sp. P12937 | reverse complement strand
ATTGTTTGCGTTTCTGAGTAACTGTCCCGCGTTTCACTTTTGTATGAATGGTCTGTGGTGAACGTCCGAGCAATCGAGCGATTGCTCGGTTGGATGGAGGAGGGACTTGTGTTTTATACGCTTCAATCTTCACACGTTCTTCATAAGATAGATGCTCGCCTTTGGGGGATGTGGTATAATATGTTTGAGCCATGTGGAGTCTCCTGTTCTATGTTTGTGTTGTTACTACATAGATTACCAGACTCACTGGCTCTTTTTCTATTTTAAATGGCTAAGTTCATTTTAAAATTTACCTCATGAAACTATTAAGTAAATGATATAAATATTCTAAATGATTTTTAAATAAAATCTCTTTAAAATAATATCATTACTATTCTTATATTCACCGTTAAAAGTATAACACAAGAAATCTCATTTTGAAGGCATTCTTCGTTTTTCTTTCAAAGATTACATTTATTACATAACCTAGCTAAGCCAGCGTTTAAAAGGCTCACGGTCGACAACTTTTATTAAGAGATAAAGGCATATGAATAACCCACTTCCAACCACACTAACATAGATAAGAGGGGGCATCGATAAGCCAATTTTTTCAACCGTCCCTTCAAGTATTTTCAAGAAAAGAACATGAGAAAGATAAATTAAGAAAGAATACCGACTAAACCATAGGAAAAGCTTCTCAAAAGGCAACCTATATAACATGAAAGTCAAGACCAAACCGATCGAATAGAAAGTAACCAAAGGTCTCGTATTGGCAATCACTGCTCCCCCACTTAGATAAGATTCTTCAATCAACAAGCCTAGCATTATTACCGTATAAATCAAGATACCATAACGATAAACTTGAAAGCTTTTAAGCTTAGCTTGAAAGTCCCGGCTTAACCAAATGCCAAAGAAGAAGCAAAAAGCATAGCTATAATAGTCTTGGACCTTATCATAAGGAATATAGCCTAGTAGGTGATCACTGACATCTTGGAAGATGAAAAGACCCACGAAGGCTATGGCTAAGAACTTGTTATCGGCAATTTTAGATAAAAGTGGGTAAAAGATATAAAGTCCCACAATTAATGGAACAAAATACAAGTGATAGGAAGTCTTCCCTAGCAAGAGAAACTGCAAGAAGGTCAAAAGACTCAATTCTTCACCTACCAACCAGAAATTAGCCCAAGCATAGATTAAAGACCAGCACAAATAGGCCGGAATAATTTTTATGAGGCGGTCTTTTAAGAAGGCGGGGTAATCAAGTTGTGAATCCAAAGCATCGGTCCGATCCAAACCCCAACCTGAAAGCATTAAAAAGACAGCTACCGCAAAGCGTGTCGCTTGATTAAGGGCTAGGATCCATAGTTTGTTCTCTCCTAATAAAGGGGCTGTAAGATGAATCAAGAGGACCGCTATCGTTGCAAGCCCTCGTAATAAATCAAATGGAATAAAACGTTTCGTCATTTTTGTCTACCTTTTCTAATTCAATTATTTATTGGTCAATCCAATAATAGAGTTCTAGATAATAGCCGATGTATTTATAGACTTCAGAAGCCATTATCCTTAAGGCCTGGCGACTGTCTTGATAAAGGACTTCCTCACCCTGAGCATTCTTTAAATAAGCACTGACATAATAAAAGTGCATATCCTTTCCCCGACTCGCACGCTCAAAAGCCAATCGAGTGCGCCGGCTATGATAGTCGGTCGTAACTACTAAGGCCGTTTGCCATCCCCTTTCTTCCATGATGGCGATAGAATTGGTCGCATTGGTCCAAGTAGAAGTTGCTTCTAATTCTCCAATCACTTGGTCTTCCGATAAACCGGTGTCAGTTATAAAGTCAATTAAGGGTTTGGTGCCGATAAACTCATTTAAGGGAGAAACAATCATTGAGTGTGATGTGACATAGCCTTCTTGGATTAATTCAGCTGCCTTCAAGGGACGAACTATTTCCCCACCTGGTACAATCACCACCTCAGCTTCAACCACTTCTTGACCAATATCTAAATGATTAGCCAACCAGACTAGATAGGTCACTAGCGCTACAAGAAGGATAAATAGAATCTTTACTTTCATGTTTGGGGCCTCCTTTTTTCATTTAATAGCTGCTAACTAGCTAAGACTAAGAAATAGACACACAGGGCATACAGAATACTGTATAAGCTTCCCATCAAATAATACTCCGCAACCCCCTTGTCTTCTTCTAAATGTTTGAAACGCGCAATGGATTTGGCCGTATAAATCAAACCAATCGCATTCACCTGGCCCATGCCTAAAAAGATCAAGGAAAGAATCCGCTCCAAATGACCGATTAAAGCGCCCACCCCTTGTAGACCTTCTTGCTGAATGGCCTGACTTTGAGGATAAGGACTGAAGGCTAGTTTAAATAAAACATTAGCCGGCTTGCCGACCAAAAGGATCGCTAATAACCTCGTCAGCATTTGACGGTTCAAAACGCAGGGAAAACAGACCCTAAGGAGTTAGTAAAAAACACTTGACCAAGAGAATGATGAGGACAATATGTAGGATTTGATCAATTAAGAAAGTATATAAGCGATAAGAAGGCTGAAGCTTTTCAAAGCCACTCTTTATACAGTCGATCAGACTGTAACTATTCCAAGGCATCAGATAAGCATAAAAGGCCGGCCAAAAGACTTGATAGTATAAGCTCCGGATTAAGGGATAGAAGAAAAAGAGGCCATGAATCACTAAATGAGTTGCCAAGGCTTGCCTGTTAGGCTGCTTGTCAACAGCTAATTGAGGACTTTGTAATTGAAAATCACCTAAAAAGTGCAGGATTAAAATCATGTTTGTCCATTGATTAAAGGGACTCATGATTCCCCTCCAAAAATTCTGCAATCGTTTCTCGACCCCTCAAGTAGATCTTAATATTACCCAGTGATAAGCGCTTGCTCAAACTGCTCTGACTGATTTGAATCGTTTGGGCAAAATGGGCCTGATCAAATTCCGCTTGGTAGATCCCCTCTTCAAGCATCAACTTGAAAGTCTCCCGTTGCAGGTCGGTCCATTGACTTTTCAAGGTTTCACTCAAGAGAAACAGGCTATTGACCATCTGATTAATCGAATCGTCTTGGGTCCTGAGCGCCAGATGACACTTGTTACCATAATGATTACGGTGGACAGCTTCAATCGCCTCTCGCGCTCGCCAAAAGGCTGGACCATCGGCTCCGATACTTCGTTCAGGATCGATGGCCGTCGTGATCTCACCGATACCGATTCCCAGCCGAAAAGGATGGGGCAATGTGACATATAAGTCATCTAAAAAGTTCAGCCAGTTTGAATCCAACTTCATAATCACTTGAAACTCATCGCCAACTGTTAAGGTCAATTGAGAAAGCAACTGCTTTTGATACTTCTGATTAAGGCGCTTGAATATGTCTTGCACTTGCTTTTGGAATACCTTGCGTTCTTTGATTTGCTTAGACTTAATAAAATCCCCGATAATAACCACATCACTAGCCATCGAACTCCTCCTTCCTGCCTACTTACTTCATTTTTTACCATTGTTAGAAGAAACTTACGATCATAACTGGTTAGGTTTCCCTTTCCTTGAGGAAAGTAATTGATATTTCTTTCCTCATTCAAGGAAATTTATTAAATTTGCCTTGTTTAGGGAAAGTTTACCCTAAACAACCTTTAAAAGCAAGCGATTCCTTGCGAGCATTCATCTGAAAAAAAGCATCCGCTTTAGGCTTAGGTCAAAAGACCCATGCTTCTTTTGCGAATGCTTAATAAAACGATTACTGATTCATCTGTTCATCCATCGCAACCACCTGGTCGAAGCCTAAGGCCACGATATAAGTACCAATATTAGGTAGTTTAAGGTGGCTAGCTAAGGCGTCCTTGTAAAGTTTCAACTGGTAGCGATACTTGTCTTTTAACCCTTCCAATTGTTCTTGTTTGGATTGACTCAGATGCGGACGGTAGCGGTCCGTCTTGAAGTCAATCAAGACAAAACCTTGATTAGGTATCACATAATAGCTATCAATTACCCCGTGAACCAGAATCGAATCTTGCTCCATCTGCATACTTTGCTTGCTCTCAGTCAGATTGGCGAACAAGTCCTTAGCCGGTACCAGGTAAGAAAAAGCTTGTTCCCGTTTAAGTTGATCGCTGTTTTCTATCATTTGTTGGCCGATCGGACTTCGGAGGAAGTTAAGAATTGTTTCCAGGTACAGATGTGGCCGATCTTCTGCTTCCATCAAACCTCGCTCGATCATCGATTGGATCTGGTCTTGTAAGATCTGGTTATAATCGGCTGGGTCAGCTAATTTAAAGGGACCAAAGTCCACCTGCTCCATCAGATAGTGGTTCAAAGTTCCTATCCGAGCTGCATCAAGCGTTTTGGACTGCATAAAGCTTGGGGCTTCAAAGGTATCTTGCGTATAGCGAATCCCTTGAATCCCTTGATTCCCTTGATCTATATCAATGGATGCATCTAGCTCATGCATAGATCCCTTCCGCCGGTCTGCATAAAAAGAAAGAGCTGGATGCGGTGGTTCTTCGAACAAACGTTTTAATTCCGAAACAGATTGATAGGCAGCTGTCTGACTGGCTAATTGATAAGGGTATTGAGCAGTTAGCAATTCTTCAAGCTGGTTGATCCTCTCATGCTTGTGCTTGGGTTGATCGAAAGCTTCGCCCTTTTGTAGCGCCTTCAACCAGGCCGGTGGGCTGGCTATTGGATGGCTAGCCGTCACGCTAGGTACATTGGCTTGAATTTGGTCTTCAGTATAGATACGTGTGATAAAGTCTTGAGCAGTAATTGTGGCGAGTGATTGATGGTTTCTTTGAGCGAGGGAAGTCGCCTGATGAATCCAATCCAAGAAACTATTAGCTTGTGATCTGAGTTCTAGGGCCACTTGCAAGCTGTCAGGGTCAGTCATCATTTGATAATGGTCGCCCTTTTCTTGCCATTTTTCCCTACTCTCAATCGAACCCACTATCATTAATTTCTGCTCGGTTCGCGTCAAAGCTACATAGAGTACCCTTAATTCTTCGGCTTTTGCTGCTTGATCTAGGAGCATTTGTCGCGAGGTTTTACTGATGGATTGATAATAGACAAAGTCATCCGTTTGGTAGTGGTTCATACCCACTCCATAATGCTTGGTCGCCACAATAGCTTTTTGGCTATCCATTAAATTAAAGCGGTGATTACTGTTAATTAAATAGACAACCGGGAACTCACTCCCCTTAGAAGCATGAATGGTCATAGCCCGCACCATATTTTGATCCTTGTCTAATTGTAGGGGTTCTGCCAAGTCTTTGTCTTGTTCTAAAAGAGTCTCAATATAGTGGATAAAACTTGCTAAACTGCCTCCTAAACCTTGATTAATGGTTTGAGCTTTTTGATAAAAAGCATGAAGATTAAGCTGACGTTGGCGCCCCATATCTAAGCCCACTACATAGTCTAAGAAGGAAGTGTCTAGATAGATTTGCCAGATGACTTCATCAATAGCCTGGTGGCCAGCAAAGTCACGCCATTTTGCAAGTTGGGTAAAAAAGTTTTGCACTTTCTTTTGTATGGCTAATAATGGCTGATCCTTTTCAAATGCTTGACTCAATAAGCCTTCTACCGCTTGATAGAAGGAAGCTTGTGGATGATTAACCCGAATCAAGGCTAAGTCATTGTCACTCAAGCCTACAAAGAAAGACTTGAGAATAGCGACCAGAGGAATATCCTGCATGGGATTATCGATTAATTTTAAGAGGGCTAAAATTAACTGAATCTCTTGTCGCTGGAAATAGGTCTCAATGGCTTGTGAAGTAAAAGGTAGCTGATAATGGCTGAAGGCTGCCTGCAAATTGGCAAAGCTGGATTTGGTAGAACTTAGCACCACAATATCCTTAAAGGTCATCAAACGATCCTTACCCAATTCTTTATCATAGATTTGATAGCCTGCGCGCAACTTAGCTTGGATATCTTGAGCAATCAGATGGGCTTGGTAATCAATTCCCTTGTCTATTAATAAATCAGGACGATCTGCTTGCATTTGATCTTCTTCGTCTGAGCGTTCCTTGCTATGTAAGAGCAATTCAATGGCATAGTGGTCTATTTCCTTTGCAATTGTGAAGTCCTGGTTGCCGGTCATCAAACGCTCATTTTTACCATAGGTCATTTCTCCAAAGGATTCATCCATCAAGCGTTCAAACAGATAATTGGTAAAGTTAAGGACTTGGTCCCTTGAGCGGTAATTCTTATCCAAGATAATCAAGTGACCTTGGTCACTGGTTTGGTAAGTACGGTATTTTTGGAGGAATAGGGATGGTTCTGCCATCCGAAAGCCATAGATAGACTGTTTGACATCTCCTACCATAAAGAGATTGCCTTTGGTCGCTTCCACCCTTTCACGTGATAAGTAGGATAAGATAGCTGCTTGGATTTCGTTAATGTCTTGATACTCATCCACTAAGACTTCTTCAAAGAGGGCTTGGAAATATTCAGCTGCCGCCGATGGCTTACGTTTACCTGATTGAGCATTATAAGGGGCTAAAATCTGCAAGGTTAAGTGCTCAAGATCTGAATAATCAATCCACCCTTCTTGAAATTTATAGTCTTGCATGGCTTGGTAAAATAATTTACTTAGATCGCTTAATTTTCTTAAGTAGGGTTGAATCGCCGCTTCGACTTCCTGCATAGTTTGATAAGGATAAGGAAAGTAAGACTGAATCTTAACCAAAGTATCCTTACTAGCCTGACGGTATTGCTTAATTATCTGCAGTGTTTCTAAGTCTTCTTCATGGGCTTTTCCTCTTGAACTCGGCCAGCGGCTAAAGCTTAGGTTATCTAAAAGTTGACTAAAGTGGGCCATATCGTTTTGTAAGAAAGCTTCTGTTAGTTCGACCACGCGCTGGCCTTCTGCAGATAATACTGGTTCAAACTTATCTAGCGTCGGCCTTGAACAAGAAGCTAAGAGACTCAAGCCATCTTGATAAGAACGATCAGCAAGCTTTAACTGTGCTTGAAGTTGGATTTTTAGACTTTCTTGATAGAGTTCACTCTTCCAAAAGCTTTCCAAACCATCGGTCTCAGCCACCATTTGGTCCAACCAGATTAAGGGTTCCGGATTGGCGCGGGCAAACTCATAAATATCTAAAACAATTGAACGCAAGGCTTGATCATCACGACCACTGGTTAAACGAATTAATAGGTCTTGATAATCGGCTTGTGTGACTGCCAGTTGAGAATCGGATTGACTAATTTGATCAATAAGCTTGTCCCAGACTTCTTCCACCATGACTTGTTTTTGACTTTCATCACTTAAGAGGTTGAAGGCTGGATTAATAGCTTCCAGATAGAAGAAGTTTTGAATCACAAATAAACAAAATGAATGAAGTGTTTGGATGTGGGCACTAGGCAGCTGATTAATTTGACTAAGCAAGTATCGCTTTTCTTCCCCGTCTAGCGATTGGTTCACCGCTGATTTTAACCGTTTCTCCATTCGTTCTTTCATCTCATTGGCCGCAGACTCAGTAAAGGTCACGACTAAGACTTCTTTCAATTCGGCATAACGTGTCAGTAGATGATTCATAATCCGTTCGATTAAGACCGTGGTCTTACCTGAACCCGCTGACGCAGCGACTAAGATGTTATTTCCCCTTTGATGAATAGCCTGCCATTGTTCGTTGTTAAATTTACTATTATCCGGTTTAATTGGTAGGGTTTCTATGATGATCGCCTCCTTCGCTTGCTGCTTTGTTAAGTAATTTTTCCTTCATATGAGCCAAAACTTCTTTTTTATTGACTTGCTTATGGCGATAACGGTGGAAAGATTGTGTTCCATCGAAGCCTGTAATCACTCGGTATTGAGCATTTAAGGAGAGGGTATAAGGATTTTCGTAAAAAGGAGCTAAGGCAATATCACCACTTTGAATAGCCTGAGCTGCTTGTTGGAATTGATAATGCGTATAATCTAAGAGTAAATCGACTTCTTCTTTAGTAAAGAAAGGACTTCTAGCATGATAGCCCGTCTTGGTATAAGTCACCGGATAAATGCGACTTTTACTAGCTTGGTGATCAAAGGATTCAACTATTTGTAAGTCATCCGCCTCAATGGTTACAAACCCTCTCAATGTTCGTTGACTTAAAAGCGTCTTAGTCTGTTGATCAACTTCTCCTTGGGCATAATGTTTGTCCGCCTTATAAAAACTTGGTAAAAGATGCTGGTAAAAAGCACCCAGAGGCTGGTAATCAGGATAATTTTTCAAAGCTACTGCTAAATAAGTTAATAATTGTAAGTCTAAGCCATAATAAGCATCCACTAAGTCAAAGTCTTTTTTACCTGACTTATAATCGACCACTTGTAACAGTTTCTGCTGACCTTTTTGAATACGATCTAAACGGTCGATCTTCCCTCTTATGCTTAGTAATCCTCCCGCAGCCAATGGGTATTCAAAGCCAGCCACTTGACTATTGCCCCCTGTGCCAAAAACTAATTCTGAGGCTAAGGGTTGGTAATGAGTCAAATTGTTTTGTTCTTGCATTAATTGAACAAAATAAAGCAGGCGTTGATTTAATAGATGATGAATCGCCTGCATCCGCGGATGTTTGCTGAGCACTTGGTAATTAGGATCTTGGTTTAAAGCGTCAATCACTCCACCTAATAAGTCCTTAACTTCTTCTTCTGACAAGTCAGCTAAAGATTTCCCTTGGGCTTGTACCAATTGATTGAACTGGTCTAAGGCCTGGTGGAAGTAGTCACCTGAAAGCGCAGCATCCAGTTCAAAACGTTCTCTTTCCTTCAATCGTAATCCATAGCGTAAAAAGTGGGAATAAGGGTCAGCAAAAAATTGTTCAATCCGAGACACCGATAGTGATAAGTTGCGACCGAAGAGTGCTAAGGCTAAATCGCTATCAATCTTATCCGGTAGGTCATTAAAATAAAAGGTTTGAATAATTAAGTCGACGATGCCACTTGCTTTAAGGCTTGCTTTGTTTTGCCTTTCATAATCTACCATCAACTTCAATAATTCTAAGAAAGCGGGCTGAGGGCTTTTACCCTGCATAAAGTCTTGATGGATTTGATATAAAATAGGGGCCTTGTTACTGGCATACCGTCCAAAATCGGCTAGTCTTAAAGGCGTTTCTAAAGTTAGATCCCTACTATAGTCAGCTTGGTGAATCAGTTTAAGATTGGCGATGTCTGCCGCTTGTTGCAACCATGGTGAAAAGTTACGGACTTGGTCGCCTTGATGAATGGCATAGGAAATAATCAATTGATCCGTCGCTAACAGTAAGACTTGATAAGCTAATAAGTATTCCATTTGATACCCTTGATGTTCCTGATCGGATAAATATTGATGGGCTAAAAGTTCTTGATTGATAGCTTGGCGATGACTGGGGGTCAACAAACTATCCCTAGCCTGTTTAGCTGGCAAGGCTTTTTGATCCATACCAATCACAAAGGCAATTTTACAAGGTTGAACTTGAGGGGACACAATATTTGAAATCATCACTTGGTCCAAAGTAGGTGGAATGATATGATAGGTCGCTGCTGAAAGACCAGCTTCTAGGATTTCAAAGAAGGTGGCTAGGTCTAAATCTGCTTGCCCATAGATTTGGTGGTATTCATCGAGACTATTGACCAATACCTGCCAAACTTGTTCATCTTGGCGCGATTGTTCAATCTGACCCCTTTGAAGTGCTCGGTCCCTTAAATCCATAAGAGCTTGCCTGATGCCGATTGCTTCTAATTTTTGATAGAAGCTAGCGGCTAATCCATTCTGGCCTTTGCTGCTTTTTAGGGCTTTTTTATTAAATCCAAAGTGTTCAACCAGATAGGTCCTAATCCAGCTAAAGGCCTCAGCCAGTGTAAAATCATAGACCTGTCCTTCAGCTGAATGAAAAAAAACATCTTCCGTCATAAAGAGCCAGTCATAGGATAGGTTAGCAAAGCGATAACCCTCATACTGATAGGCTATTAAATAATTCTCAAAGGAATAGACCAAGCGCTCTAAGTCTTGGTCAGCTAATTCAGCAAAAGCCGAATGAAACTGCCCCAGCCTTACCAAAGGAGATTTTAAAACTTCTAAAATATCAATCAGTCGCCAGTTATAGCGGTCCAGGCGAATGAGATGTTGGATAAGGGTAAAAAGTGGATGGTCAGTCATAGCCTTAGCATGGTCAAAGAAATAAGGAATTTGATTGGCCGCTAGAATCGGAGCAATCATGGATTGATAGGCTTCTAAATCTCGGGTGTAGACTTGAATGTCTTTATAACGGTAGCCTTTTTTTGTAACCAGATAATGAATGCGATTGGAGACATACCGTAATTCACTCTGGATGGAATCAAACTGTAAAAAGCGGTGGCTGTTAAAGTCCCTATCAGCTCTTTGGTGGGTAGCTGATGGCAGTAAGTCTTGTTGGGCTTTAAAGGCTTGCGCTAAGCTCAAAATCGAATCTTGGTAGTTAAAAGCCTGGTCTTTAATTTCCCAATCGGGTTCAATCGCTAGTCCCATCTGCTGAGCTAAACTGCGAATGCGGTAGTAGGTTGCATAAGGTAAAGCGGTAGTCATCAAGGCTTGATTAGCCCTTAATTCAGCGCTCTTGATGGGCAAGACAATCTTAACTTTACAAGCATGCTTAGCCAAACTTAAAAGTAATTGCATTTCCTGGCTATTAAAGTAATAGTAGTGGTCCATTACAAAGAGATACTTATTTAAATTTTGATGGTTGATATAGTCCATCAAGTCTTCCTGCTTGGCAAAATTATCAATCCGAAAATCACTCAGTGCCTTTAGAAAGGCTTGATAAAGCATTTGTAATTCTTTTTGCTTTTCTATTTCCAAATCCATCCAAGTAAAATCTTGCGCTGGCTCAACTTGCAAATCTTCCACTTGAATATTGCCTTCGATAAATTCTTTAAAAAGAACGACTAAGTCTTCGATAAAACCTTGATAGTGAGCCTGCTTTTGGTAAACCACTAAGTTTTCCCGGTATTGGCTTAAGACTTGCCGTACAATCATCGACAGACCTAAGTCACTAATCTCATGACTGGGCTTTTGATCTTTCATCAAGAACCAGTTTAAGCGTGAAAAAGAAGCCACCTGCAAATTAAAAATAGAGCTGGCTTGGTCCACTTGATGGTCACGGATTTCTTCTAAGACAAACTTTTCCATTTCAAATTTCAAGTGTTCTGGCACGATATAATAGACTTTTAAGTCAGGTGTTTCTTTCAATTGGTCCATGATGGCTTGAATAAGAAGGCTTTTTTTATTTTGACTCAAGTCGCCGGTAACAAATTGAATCGTCACGCTATCTCCTCCTTTAGGTAGAAGAACAGGCTGGATCCCTGCTCCAGCCTGTAATTATTATTTAACTTTTGCTTATTGGGCATTTAATTCCGCAATTTTGATAATTACTTCTGTCGCCTTAACCATGGATTCAACTGCCACGAATTCAAAGCGTCCGTGCATGTTTTCGCCACCGGCAAAGATATTTGGGGTTGGAATCCCCATGAAGGAAATCTTTGAACCGTCGGTTCCACCACGGATAGGCACAATGTTAACAGGAATATCTAAAGCTTCCATGGCTGCTTGGGCTAGGTCAACCGGTGTCATATCCTTTTCAATGATTTCAGCCATGTTGTAATATTGGTCTTTCATTTCCAATGTGATAGGTGGTTCAGCATATTCTTTGTTGATGTTAGCAACGATTTCTTCCACCTTGGCTTTACGCTTTTCAAAAAGATCACGGTTGAAGTCACGAATAATTAGCACTAATTCTGCTTCATCGACCGTCCCTTCTACACTTAAGACATGATAGAAACCTTCGCGGCCAGAAGTTTGCTCTGGTACTTCTGCTTGTGGAAGATCAGACATGAAGAGATTCATAATGGTTGTGGCATTAATCATTTTGCCTTTAGCAGTTCCTGGGTGTATATTTTTACCACGAATTTTCAATACTGCTTGAGCCGCGTTAAAGGATTCATATTCTAACTCGCCAACCGGTCCGCCATCCATGGTATAAGCAAAGTCTGTCGCAAAACCTTCTGCATCAAAGTGATCTGCTCCACGTCCAATTTCTTCATCCGGACCAAAGGCTACACGGATTTTACCATGTTTGATTTCTGGATGTTGGATTAAGTACTCCATAGCGGTCACAATCTCAGCAATACCGGACTTATCATCAGCCCCTAACAGAGTAGTTCCATCAGTGGTAATGAGGGTTTGACCTTTATAAGGTGGTAGGTTAGGAAATTCACTAACTCTCATTACCCAATCTTCACTCAAGTGCAGATCTTTACCGTCGTAGTTTTCAAAGACTTGTGGCTGCACATTTTCAGAATTAAAGTCGGCTGTATCTACGTGAGCAATAAAGCCAATGCTGGCTACTTCTTTATCAGTATTAGCCGGTAAAGTAGCTGTGACAAAGGCATTTTCAGGATTTAACACCACTTCTTCCATACCGATTGCTTTTAATTCATCGACCAAAAGATTTAAAAGGTCAAATTGAATGTCAGTCGATGGAATGGTGGTTGAATTCTCATCCGAGCGAGTATTAATCTTAGCGTAACGAATTAAACGTTCTTTAGTTTTTTCAAATAAGTCCATAATCATTCTCCTTTTTATTCATAAGTAAAGGGATCAGTGGAAACTGTGGAAGCAATCACTTCAAGATCCCAACCCTTTTGTTCGATAGCTTCTTTTATTCTGGCCACTTCGACCTCAATAAATAAATGCTCAATATAATGACTGGCATCAATAGTCATAAAGGGCTTTTCATATAGATCATGCCCTGTATGGAAGCTGATATCTCCGGTAATAAAGACATCGGCTTGGACCTTTTCGACCTGGTCCATAAAGCTGGCTCCGGCTCCGCCTACAATAGCAACTCGTTGATAAGTGGCTTGCGGGACTTTTTCAATCACTGTTAAAGCAGGTCGTTTGAAGACTTGCTTGACATAGGCAAAGAGTTCATGGCGCGTTAGAGCTCGAGGCAAGTTGCCTATCCGGCCAATCGCTACCTGTCCTTCTTCTAGATCGATTAAGGGTTTAATATCAGTTAACTTCATAGCTTGAGCCAAAATATCATTCATGCCACCAGGGGCGGCGTCATAATTGGTGTGCATGGCAAAGACATTGATACCTGCTTGAATGGCTCTTTGATACATTTTTATCTGGGGCTTAGACTGGTCGAAACGCTCGATTGCTTTGAAGAGGGGCGGATGGTGTAAAATCAAGCTATCTACATCTTCTTCAATAGCCTCTTCAACCACTTGTGGTCGCATATCCAAAGCGACCATCACCTTTTTAATCGCTTGTTCAGGATGGCCAAAGTGTAAGCCGACCTTATCCCACTCTTCGGCATAAGCCGCAGGATATTTTTGATCGAGATAAGCCATTAACTCTTTAAAAAAGAGCTTTGTCATAGTCTACCACCTCCTCTATTTTATCTATTTCGGCTTGAATAATGTCTACCTTATTTTTGCGGTCTTGGGCCATTTGCTCATATTCTACTCCATGAAACAACTGATTAAGAATAAAATGGTGGTGGTTTAATTCATTATGCCAGTAATCTTCAAAAATTGGCCCCCTTTGAGTCAAATGTATGGGACCAAACATGATTTCTTTATCAGTGTAAATTGCTTTTTCTGCTTGCTTTTGAGCAACCATTACTTCATAAAATTGCCCCTTTTCATCAATAAAGCATTCGTTAAGAATATGGTAATAATGATCTTGTAACCAAGCTCTGACTTTGGCAACTGCTGTGTTAGCTTGTAAGACTAAGAGTTTTGGTAATTTTCCCGCATGATAACCTGCTTCTAAGATGGAGACAATCAAACCACCTCCCATACCACAGATAGCTGCTGTATTAATGGCATCACTGGCTTCAACTGCCGCAAAGCCATCGCCAAGACGGACGATGATTTTATCTTGCAATTGACTTTCATTGACTTGTTTCACAGCCGATAAATAAGGTCCTTCCACTACCTCACCTGCCACTGCAAATTCTATCTGTTTGTTTTTAAGTAAATTACATGGTAAATAAGCGTGATCACTACCGATATCTGCCAACCGAATCGGCGCTTGACCATATTGAACGATATATTGCGCAACTTTTTCCAGTCGTTGAGATAGTCTTTCGATATTCATCCGATACTCCCTTTCATAAGTCTATTATATACTAGAAAAGCATTTTTGAGACTACCTTTTTTATCTGTAGATGATTTTGGCTAAATCATTATAGTTATCGACCACATAATTGGCCGGTAAGTGGGACTGTTTGTTTTCATTCAAATGATTAAACCAAACACAATCAAGCCCTGCGTTTAAGGCGCCTTGAATATCAGCACTCAAGGAGTCGCCAATAACGAGTGTCCTTTTAGAATTGAATTCTCTTATATTTTCAGCGACATAATCGAAAAAGCCTTTAGAAGGCTTCACATGACCAATCTCTTCTGAAATAAAAATTGCTTCAAAATAAGGATTCAACTTTGCATGTTCTAAGCGCGCCCTTTGAATAGCAGAAATACCGTTGGAAATGGCAAACAGACGCTTACCCTCCTTAAGACAAGCATCGAGGAAGCTTCTTGCACCTTCAATTAGCTGGGCTTGTCTGCCTATACACTTTTGATAGGCTTGAGCCAATTCTACCCCATCTCGCTGATGACCAAAGTGATCAAATAATAAGGCAAAACGACTAGAAATTAATGTTTGCCGATCAATTAACCCTAACTCTAACTTGTCCCATAAAGAATGATTGAGCAAAACATAGTAGTCAATAAAACGAGGAATATCTTGCTGGGGAACCCCTTCTTGGCTTAAGAATTCAAGTAAGGCTTGGTCTTGGGCTTGATTAAAATTAAATAAGGTGTTATCTAAATCAAATAATAATAATTGATAAGTCAATTGATCCTTCCTTCCATTCTTAAAGTCACTATTATGCGCTTATTATAAACCAATTTGTCGATAATATATAGCTTACTTAAGTAAATATTTAATAAATTTTTATTATTCAGCTAGACGCACTCAATCATAAAAAAAGCCGGAAAGCTATTAAAGCTTCCGGGTCATCTGTTTAAAGTTCCTTTTTTAAAAGTCAACTTGATCAGGGTCGCTTTGTGTTTTCACCCCCTCTAATTGATCCAACTTTTTGCGGTCTTCTGCTTCTAGCTCAAAGTCAAAAATGTCTAGGTTCGATTCAATATTAGCCGGTGTTTTTGATTTGGGTAAGGGCAGAAAGCCTTTATCAAGCGACCATCTTAGGGCAACTTGCGCAACACTTTTCTTATATTTTTTTGCTATTTCTTCGACTGGCACTTGCTTAAAAAGACTACCACTTCCTAGCGGACTATAGGCTTCTAGAACCATATCATGTTGTTGGCAAAAATTAACTAAATTCTCTTGCGTAGTTCCCGGAGCGAGTAAGACTTGGTTAACCATGGGCTTTATCTTGACAGAGGCTAGTAAAGCAGCTAAGTGATGAACCATGAAATTGGACACCCCAATGGCTTTTAGTTTTCCATCTTGATATAATTCTTCCATCAACTGCCAAACTTCTTGATTAGCTTGCATCCATGCCTTGTCCTTACGTAAGTGAACGGGATTAGGCCAGTGAATTAACAAAAGGTCTAAATAATCTACTTGCAACTTTTGCATGGATTCTTCCACCGCTTGCTTGGCTAGACTGTAGGAATGCTTGTCATTCCAGATTTTAGTAGTTAGAAAGATCTCTTCACGTGGAATACCTGAATCTTTAATGGCTCGACCGACACTGGCTTCATTGCCATAGACTTGAGCAGTATCAATGTGACGATAGCCTACCTTTAAGGCATGAAGGACACTTTGATAGGCTTCTTCACCTTCTTTTAACTTCCAAGTACCAAAACCAATTTTAGGAATCTTGACACCGTTCTTTAATAAATAACTTTCCATTAATCTTCCCCCTTTTGCCTACTTTAAGTATAAAACGATTAAAGCGCTTTCGCAAGTAAAGGCTTAAACACGAAAAACTCCTTCCGCTCATTTAAGCGTATGAAGGAGTTTTTCTTGTCTTATTCTATTCGATAAAGTCTTTTAATTGTTTAGACCGACTAGGATGGCGTAATTTTCTCAAAGCTTTAGCTTCGATTTGACGAATACGCTCACGCGTTACACCAAAAACCTTACCGACTTGTTCAAGGGTGCGAATATTGCCATCATCCAAGCCGAAGCGTAAGCGTAGAACATTTTCTTCACGGTCAGTTAAGGTATCCAACACATCCTCTAACTGTTCCCTTAAGAGGGCTGAAGCCGTATGATCTTCTGGACTTAAGGCGCCTTCGTCTTCAATAAAATCACCTAAGTGCGAATCGTCCTCTTCACCAATGGGGGTTTCCAAGGAGACCGGTTCTTGAGCAATTTTTAAGATATCACGTACTTTTTCAGTTGGTAAATCCATTTCTGCTCCGATTTCTTCAGGCGTCGGTTCTCTACCCAGGTCTTGTAACAATTGTCTTTGGACTCTTACTAATTTGTTGATGGTTTCCACCATATGAACCGGGATACGAATGGTTCGCGCCTGGTCGGCAATGGCTCGTGTGATGGCTTGACGAATCCACCAAGTAGCGTAAGTTGAGAATTTGAACCCTTTAGTATGGTCAAACTTTTCAACCGCCTTCATCAAGCCCATATTCCCTTCTTGAATGAGGTCTAAGAAGGACATACCACGACCCACATAACGCTTAGCAATCGATACTACTAAACGAAGGTTGGCTTCAGCCAATTCTTGCTTAGCTAATTCATCGCCTTCTAAGATACGCTTGGCCAATTCGACCTCTTCATCTGCATTTAATAGATCGACACGACCAATTTCTTTTAAATACATACGAACAGGATCTGCTACCTTTATTTTTGAAGCGGCTGCTTTTTGGGCGGCTGTTAGGACTTCTTCTGGTTTAACGTCTTCTGCTCTAACCATTTGTTGCTTGGTTGGTCCACCATCGTCACCTACTACCGCAATCCCTTGGTCTTCCACCTTTTGAATGAGCTTATCAATGCCATTGGCATCTAATTTATATGGAATGGCTAATTGATTGCTCAAGTCATCATAGTGAACTTGACCGAGAATTTTCTTTTCTTTTATCAGCTTTTCAGTGGCCTGGTCTAAAGTCAGCTTTAATTCATTTTTACTTGCTTTATTGTCTTTCTTTTCTTTTGCCATAAAGTAAGCCCCCTATTCTTTTGTCTTTAATTTTCTTTGCAACACCATTAAGCGATTAATCACCTCGGTTGCCTTATCGGCTTCTTGCTGTTGGTGATATTGTTTAAATTGGGTCTTTAATTCTTCAATTTCTTGTTCTAAAAAGGCGATTTGGATGGTATTTAAACAGTCGGTCATCGCTTGATCTTGATAACCAATCGGTTCAAAATCCCACATTACATTCGTTAAAAGACTATTGACTTGAACCTCTTCAATATTACCAACTATTCCTGTTAAAGGCAATTTGTTGCCTTGATAATAGTAATCCGTCAAGGCTAGAAAGGCCTTTTGTGAAAAGTCATGGTAGAGAAATGGCAGCTCATTTAATTTTTCTAAATAATTCCAAGCCTCTTGATAGTACATTAAAAAGCCTAACCATAATTTTTCACTTTGAAAGGCTTTAAAAGAATCTACTTTTAAGGCCTGCTGATCACTTTGTAATTGCGGAGGTGGTTGATGATGGTTGATAGCTGGTTGCTTTTTAGCAGTCTTTCTTTGACCTCCACTCAAGCGCAACATTCGCTCTTGCAAGAAGCTTTCTGCTATTTGAAATTCTTCAGCAAGTTCCACCAGATACAATTGTTTCTCGACGGGTGATTGGATTTTGTTTAAATCAACTAATAAACGGTCGATATATTCCGCCACAGCAGCTTTATCATCCATTTGAAAGAATTGCTTGTGATAATTTTTGAAAAAATTAAAGGAAGTTTGTGCTTGGTTTAAAAGTGTTTGGAAGGATTCTTTTCCCCTGGCTTTCAACCACTCATCAGGGTCCATCCCTCTAGGTAAAAGGATTGATTTAAATTGGGCTTTGGGAAAATCTTTTCCCAATTCAAAGGCTTTAGCTGTAGCTTTTTGCCCTGCTTCATCGCCATCAAATACAAAGAGAATTTCATTGGCTAATTTGGTCAAATAAGACAAGTGATCATGGGTCAAGCTAGTCCCCATGGTAGCTACTGCCTGTTCGAATCCTGCTTCGTAAAGTGCAATCACATCCATAAAACCTTCACAAACTATAATTTGTTTTAACTTGCGAATGGCTGGTCGTGCCAAATCAAGATTATAAACCAGCTGACTCTTATGAAAAATAGTGGTTTCAGGCGAGTTAACATACTTACTCTTGCGAGAGTCCCCTGCTTGATAGAGGCGTCCAGAAAAGGCTAAAACCTTTCCTTGATTCGATCTCAAAGGGAAGATAATCCGTCCACGAAAGCGGTCGATAATGGCTGGACTATTTTCAGCTTGGTAAAAAATACCCGAAGTCAGTAATTCTTCTTCAGTGAAAGACTGATCCTTTAAATAAGTCCATAAGAGCTCAGAATTATCAGGCGCTAACCCTAAAGCAAAGGCGTCAATCGTTTCCTTCTTTAAGCCACGATCGCTTAAATAAGCATAAGCTTGATTACCATTTTCTGTAGCAGTTAAAAAGTAATGATAGAATTGACTAGCTTTTTCATAGATCGCATACAATTGTTTATCTTGATGAGGAATTGGACTATAATCATCTTCAGCTAATAAACTTGAATCCAAAGGGTAGTCTGCAAACTCTGCCACCTTAATAACCGCTTGTTTAAAGGATAGCGATTCAATTTCCTGGATAAAACCAAAGACATTGCCCGCTCTACCACAAGAGAAGCATTTGAAGATTTGCTTTTCGGTATGAATGGAAAAGGATGGGTTATTGTCTTCATGAAAAGGGCAAGAGGCAGAGTAGCCTGGACCCCTTTTAGTCAGTTGCACATATTGACTGACAACGTCTTCGATTTTAACCGACTGCCTGATAGCATCAATCACCTCATTCGGTATATAGGCCATGGCCTGCCTCCTCTAATAAAATTTCAAGCTTGTTTTAAACAGCTTTAGTAATTGGCTTTTTAGCTTTCCACAGTAGGAAGGCACCCATCATAAATTGAATCACAATTACAAACAAGCCTTTGAGCGAATCGCCCGTTAGTTGGGTAATAATTCCCAGAATGGTGGTACCTAAAACTGATGAAAATTTACCGAAAATATTATAAATACCAAAAAGCTGGTTATTTTTCTCCAGTGGAATAATAGAACCAAAATAAGAACGACTAAGAGATTGAATCCCACCTTGAGCTGAACCTACTAAGATAGCGATGATCATAAAATCCACAAAAGAGGATAAGGATAAGGCCATTAAACAAATTAGAATGTAGGTCCCAATACCTGTAAAAAGCATAGTGCGCCTTCCCCAGCGTTTGGCTAAGATGCCATAAATAATCGAGCACGGAAAGGCAACTATTTGAACCACTAACAACATCAATATTAACTGAGTAGCTGTTAAGCCCTGGTCACTTCCGATGGAGGTAGCCATTTTGATAATCGTTCCTACCCCGTCTATGTAGAAGAAATAGCCGATTAAGAAATAAACAATCACCTTGTCTTTGGTTAGTTCCGTTAGAGTTTCTTTGAGAGAAGCTAAAGTTGAAGCGATAATATGGGGCTGCTTTGGTTGGTCCATATAGACCTGGTCGACATTTTTCCAATAAGGAATGGTAAAAACAAACCACCAAACAGCCGTTAAAAGAAAACCGATATTAACCACTACACCCTCTTTTAACCCACCTGAAAATTGTAAAAGCATAAAAATTAAGAAAGGAATCACACTTCCGATATAACCAAAACCAAAACCGGCTGAGGACACTAAGTCCAAACGGTCGCGACTGGTGACATCCATCAAGGAAGCATCATAAAAAATATTAGCAGTCGAAAAACCGACAGCTGAAAAGCCATAAAGTACCAATAGCCACTGCCAAGAAACTTGACCAATCAAAATCATCGATAGCACTGAGAAAACACCTAAGAGCGTAGCAGTGGTAAATAATTTTTTACGGTAACCAGGAAAATCTGCTAAAGTCCCTAAAAAAGGAGCCATCATAGCGACAGCGATCGTCCCGATAGCATTGGTATAACCAAGATAAGCTGTTGAATTAGCATCAGAGACCCCCGCATTGGTGGCAATACTCTTATAAAATATAGGGAATAAAGCAGTGGTGATCATTAAAGAATAGGCAGAATTGGCCCAGTCTTGTAGAATCCATGAAAATTCCTTCTTGGTATAAGTAGAACATAGCTTTTTCACTTTATTGACTCCTATTCATCCATTAATAAACTTTCAAACAAGTCTAAAATATCTTCGCGACCTTCTCCGGTTACCGATGAAAAAGTGAAAAGCGCATCGGTTGTTGGTAAATTTAAACTTTTCTTATAGAGGGATAAATGTTTATTCCATTGGCTTTTTTTGATTTTGTCCGCCTTGGTCAAACAAATGGCAAAAGGAATGTCTAATTCTTCGGCAAATTGATACATTGCTTTGTCTAATTGAGTGGGCTCGTGACGAATATCCATCAAGAGGATTAATAAACGAAGATTTCTTCTTTGCCGTAGAAAATTCAAATTCATCTTGGCCCAATTTTTACGATTTAGCTTGGAGACCCGAGCGTATCCATAACCTGGCACATCCACGACACGAAAAGCAGCGTCGTTTACCGAATAAAAGTTTAAAGTTTGGGTCTTACCGGGCTGTCCAGAGGTCCGGGCCAACTTATTACGTTGGAGGACCTTGTTAATAAAACTGGATTTGCCAACATTTGACCGCCCGGCAAGGGCAATCTCAGGCACTTCATCTTGTGGCGCTTGGGACTCTTGAACAGCTGAAATTACAAATTTTGCTTCTTTAATGTGCATTCGTCTACCCCATTTTTTATTTGCTTATCTTGCGATTACTCTTATTATAATAAGTGGCGCGACTTTTGCCCAATACCGTGTCTTTTGTGACCTTGATGCGTGAAATATCTTCTCTTTGTGGTACTTCAAACATAATATCTAACATAGTGTTTTCTAAGATTGACCTTAAACCACGCGCTCCAGTGTCGCGAATAATAGCCTGGTGAGCAATTTCTTCCAAGGCCGCTTCTTCAAACTCTAGTTTGACATCTTCCATTTCTAAAAGACGTTGGTATTGTTTAACCAAAGCGTTCTTAGGTTGGGTTAAGATACTGACTAAATCTTCTTGTGATAATTGATCCAAGACCGTTAAGATGGGCAATCGTCCAATGAATTCGGGAATTAAGCCGAATTTAAGCAAGTCTTCTGAACTGGCTAATTGCATGATATTCTCATCACTATGTTGTCGGTGAGTATCCGTACCAAAACCAATTACTTTAGAGCCTAAACGTTCTTTAATCGTAGTTTCAATGCCAGCAAAGGCTCCACCTACAATAAAGAGAATTTGCGAGGTGTCGATTTGAATATAATCTTGGTTAGGGTGCTTACGCCCTCCTTTAGGTGGGATATTGGCTACCGTTCCTTCTAAAATTTTAAGTAGAGCTTGTTGGACACCTTCACCTGAAACATCACGGGTAATCGAGGTGTTTTCAGATTTTCGTGCAATCTTATCGATTTCATCCACATAAATAATCCCTTTTTGAGCACGTTCAATATCATAATCAGCAGCTTGTACTAATTTCAGTAAGATATTTTCAACGTCTTCCCCCACATAGCCTGCTTCGGTTAGGGTGGTAGCGTCCGCTATGGCAAAAGGAACATTTATAATGCGAGCCAAGCTCTGGGCTAAGTAGGTTTTACCCGAACCGGTCGGACCGATAATACAGATATTAGACTTTTGCAATTCGACATCATCGTCATCAAGGGCTTTAAAGTTGATGCGCTTATAATGATTATAAACTGCCACGGCTAAAGATTTCTTAGCTTGATCTTGGCCAATCACATATTGGTTTAGTTGATCAACAATCTCTTGCGGTTTTAACACTTTAACTGGTTCTTGCTCTTTTTCAAAGCGCATCTCTTCTTGAATGATTGATTGGCATAAATCAACACATTCGTTACAGATGAAAACATCTGGTCCAGCAATAATCTTATCGACTTCATCTTGTGATTTACCACAAAACGAGCAGTAATAATCATTGATATTTGTAGTCTTTCCCATGTTTCCTCCTTTTTGGTCTTACTTACTTAAATAAGAGTAAAAAGGGACGCAAAAGTCACTTTAAAATCAGACTGTTGCGATCCCTCTTTTATTATTTCTTCTATTTTAGTATCCTATTTTTCTTCAACAGAGTCAACAATTAAGCTCATGGCTTTCTTCAAGCGAATATCAGACTTCAACATATCTTCAGTCACATATTGTTTCACTTGATCAGTTGGCATTCCGTATTGATTGGCTAATAATTCAATTTCCTTATTAACTTCTTCTTCATTGACATCAATCTTTTCTTTTGCAACGATTGCTTCTAAGACTAAGTTCGTTTTAGTTCTTAGGTCTGCTTCTTCTGCAAACTGTTCATGGAGATCTTCACGAGTGCTACCAGAAATTTGGTAATAGAGATCTTCGTTAATTCCTTGACGCTTCAAGTTGTTTAAGAAGTGATCCATTTGACGGTGGATTTCTTCGTGAACCATTGCTTCAGGCATTTCGACGATTTCAGCATTTTCAACCGCTTGACGTAATGCTAAATCTTCAATGACCTCTTTAGCTTGCTTTTCTTTTTCTTCTTCTAATTGAACACGTACTTTATTACGTAATTCGTCCAAGCTTTCTACTTCGTCATCTGCATCTTTAGCAAATTCATCATCGAATTCTGGTAATTCTTTTGCTTTTACTTCGTGAACACGCACTTTGAACATAGCGTCTTGACCAGCCAGCTCCTCCGCATGGTATTCTTCAGGAAAAGTAACTTTAACTTCTACATCATCACCAGGTTTAGCACCTACTAGTTGATCTTCAAAGCCAGGAATGAATGAATTGGAACCTAATTCTAAGGAATGGTTTTCACCTTTACCCCCTTCGAATGGTTCCCCGTCGCGGAAACCTTCATAGTCGATTACGACAGTATCGCCTTCAACCGCTGCATCTTCTTTAACAACTAATTCTGCTAATTGTTGACGCTTTTCTTCTAAGCGCTTTTCTACATCTTCATCGCTTACCTGGCGGTCTTGTTTTTCTACTGTTAAGCCCTTGTATTCACCTAATTTAACTTCTGGTTTTAAGGTAACTTTGGCAGTAATAACCCATGGCTTCCCTTTTTCCATTGATTCAATATCAATTTCAGGTTGAGTAACCGCTTCAATCTCTGCTTCTTCCACAGCTTGTTGATAGGCGCCTGGGATTAATTGGTTTAATACTTCTTCATATAATGAAGCTTCACCATAAACATTGTTGAAGATTTGACGTGGTACTTTCCCTTTACGAAATCCAGGTACAGAGATATTTTTACGTACTTTATTGTAAGCTTTATCTAAGCCTTTGTTGATATCTTCTACTGGAATTTCAAATGTTAAAACTCCTTCATTGATAGAGCTTTTTTCAAATTTAGTTGTCATAATTATTCTTCCTCCAAGACTAGTATATAATTTACATACCCATACATTTTAACGAAATTCCTTGCTTTTGTAAACACCAAATCAATATTACCAATAAAGTCTAATAAAATTCATTTTTTGTTGTTAGACTAGGTCTTAGAATAAGTCTGAATTGAAACTAGGTATCTGACTAAAAATTCGCTATAATAAGACTTATTGAGGAGTGAGTCCATGTTTAATTATCCTGCAGGACAAGGTCCGCGTTTTAAATTTAAAAGGAAAGAAATAACATCCAAACAAAAAACACAATACGGTAGTCGAGGGATGTCCTTTGAAGAAATGATCAATCAGAGTAATGCTTATTATTTAAACCGGCAACTGGCGGTCATTCATAAAAAGCCAACACCAGTGCAGATTGTCAAAGTCGATTACCCCAAACGATCAGCCGCCCGTATTACTGAAGCCTATTTTCGTCAGGCCTCTACCACTGACTATAATGGTGTCTATCTGGGCAGGTATATTGACTTTGAGACTAAGGAAACGCGTAACAAGACCTCTTTCCCTTTATCCAATTTACATGACCATCAAATCGAACATATGAAGCTTTGCTTCCAGCAAGGAGGCATCGTCTTTTTGTTGATCTACTTTAGGGTACACGATGCAATCTATCTGATTCCCTATCCCCTGCTTGAAAATTTCTTGCAAAAAAACCAAAAGCAAAGCATCCCTTATAGTTTTATTCAAGCCCATGCTTATGCTTGTCCCCAAGGCAAATTTCCTATTTCAGTCGATTATTTAAGTGCCTTGGATGCCTACTTAGAAGAAGTCAAATAAAAAGTCTCTAATAGAAACGAGGAATA
Source organism: Facklamia sp. P12937 (assembly GCF_050409505.1). Taxonomy (NCBI): domain Bacteria; kingdom Bacillati; phylum Bacillota; class Bacilli; order Lactobacillales; family Aerococcaceae; genus Facklamia; species Facklamia sp. P12937. Next base: position 14,278 of record NZ_JBNUPI010000017.1, on the reverse strand, counting down.
AATATGGTGACAGGAAGTCGCGTAGAAAGAAAAAAATATCATCAACAACATCCCCCTAAGAGATCAAAAACAAATTTCATGACCTGGTTCAAGCGCATTGTCATAATAGGCCTGTCTTTAGGTCTACTTACTTTAATAGCTGGTGCTGGTCTCTTTACTTATTATGCCATGTCAGCCCCTGAGATTGACCAAGACGATTTAACTGGTCAAGTCTCTTCTAAAGTCTTTGATAATAGAGGTAATTTGGTCAAAACCCTGGGTGGTAAGAACCGCGATCTAATGACAGCCGATCAAGTCCCTGAAGTCTTAAAACAAGCGGTCTTAGCCATTGAAGATGCGCGCTTTATGGAACACAAAGGAGTTGACCCTATCCGAATTGTAGGGGCGGCCATAGCCAACCTTAGAGCGGGTGACATTCGCCAAGGTGGTTCTACCATTACTCAACAGTTGGTCAAATTATCGGTTTTTTCCACTAAATTTGAAGATCAAACCTTAGAAAGAAAGGCCCAAGAAGCTTGGTTGTCCTTGAAGTTGGAGCAAGAATATTCCAAAGAAGAAATCCTCTCTCTCTATCTCAATAAATTGTTTTATTCTAACAATGTTTATGGGGCTAAAACAGCTGCTCGGTCTTTCTTTGATAAAGACTTAAAAGATCTGACTCTAGCAGAAGCTGCTCTTTTGGCTGGATTACCGCAAGCCCCTACGCAGTATGATCCCTATCTTTATCCTGAAGTCGCCCAAGAGCGTCGGGATACCGTCTTACAGGTCATGCTCAAACGTCAAATGATTAGTCAAGCTCAATATGATGAAGCTGTGGCTATTCCAGTGGCTTCCATGCTGTCTCCTTTAAATGATGACACCCTTAGTGAAATGGACTTAATTGTCGATGCCTATATCGATGTCGTCGCTCAAGAAGTTCAAGATAAAATGAACTTAAATGTCTATACGGATGGTCTAGAAATTTACACCAATCTCGATATAGACGCTCAAAAATATCTCTATCAAACGGTTCAAGATGCTAATGGCAATCTCTTCCCTAATGATGAAATGCAAACAGCTGTTTCTATCATCAATGTCGATAATGGACAGCTCACCGCCCTATCCGGTGGACGTAACCAAGAAGTAGCTATGGGACTTAACCGCACAGCCACCCTTAACCGCAGTATCGGTTCCACTATGAAACCGTTAGCCGATTATGGACCAGCGATTGAATACCTCAATTATTCAACTGGCCAAACGGTCGTTGATGAACCTTACACTTATACCTCGGGGGATGAAATTTATAATTATGATAGAGACTACAAGGGAAAACAAACACTTAGAGAAGCCTTAGTAGGTTCACGTAATATCCCGGCCTTGAAACTCTTACAAGAAGTGGGCTTAGACAAGTCTTATTCCTTCCTACAAAAGATGGATATAAATATTAAGAACAATAACCAACGCGAATTAGTCGAATCCAATGCCATTGGGGGTGAAATGACGCCCATTCAATTATCGGCTGCCTATGCGACTATTGCTAATTATGGTAACTATCATAAACCCTATACCGTTAACAAAGTCGTTACTCAAGCAGGAACCATTCAAGAATTTCAAGCGGAAAGTCGTCAAGCTATGAAAGACTCTACTGCTTATATGTTAGTGGATATCTTAAAGGGGGTTCCTGGAACCTTTGCTGAAAAAGCAGGCGTCAATGGTCTCTACCATGCTGGTAAGACCGGAACAACCAACTATTCCGACCAACAAAGAACGGAAATTGGCATTGATCCACAAAGTTTTGCTGCACCCGATGCTTGGTATGCTGGTTTTACACCGCAATATGCCATTGCCACTTGGGTGGGCTATGATGATCCTTATAAGGCTGGTAATCAATTGAGCTATCAGGATTCACTTATTCCACAGCTGATTTACAGCCAGATGATTCAATATCTGATGCAAGAAGTCCCGATAGCTGATTGGCAAAAACCAGACTCGGTCGAAGTAGCTGAAATTGAAAAATATACCCAGCCACTGCAAAAACCAAGTCCCCAAACACCTGCCAATATGCGGTCAAATGAACTCTTTGTAAAAGGTAGTCAACCGACCCAGATTTCACCTGTTTATAAAGTATTAGCTTCACCAAGTGGTTTCGATGCGGAATACAATGAAGAGACTGAAGAAATTGAAGCCAAGTGGGAACCATTAACCATTCAAGCTAGCTTTGAGTTAAGACTGAATGGTGAAATCGTCTATTCAGGAACAGATACTGAATTTAAAGTTCCAGCACCTGCTCCTGGCTATTATGAATTAGGCTTACGCATTGTCGATGGCCATTCTGCCTCTGATCAATTAATTATTACCTTTGATTTATCTGTCGAAGAAACGACTACTAGTGAAGAAACTACCTTAGAAATTAGCGAAACGACTCTGGCTCCAGATCCTAATCCATCTGATCCAGAAGACAAACTGAATACTGTCGAAAGTATTGGCGGACCTTAGAAATTTAGGCTCCTATTCAAAAGCTTCATCCTCCCTATATAGGAAGATGAAGCTTTTATTTGTACAAAATAAAGCCTAGCTGTTCGATAAATCTCACCGATCAGCTAGGCGGGTTCTTTAGTCCTTGTTATGCCATTTTAAAATGGGTATTTTAAATTTGGATGTTTGATTGGGTTTTTCTGATTGAATACTTTGATTACGGTGGTTGTATTGCTTGCTTGCCACTATAGCCTCATCTACAGTATGAATGTTTTGTTCTTGCCAATTCAGCAGTATGCGGTCAATATACTTTAGATTAAAGACTTGACGAATAGCCGCTTCTTTAAGTGCTTGATAGACTAGATCTGGCTGATAACCATCCTTTTGAATCCATTGGTAGAGCGTTTCTAATTCTACACTTGAAAGTGAACGGCCGAATGCTTCTTCAAAGACTTGAATCAATTGTCCGGCCTTAACTTTCTGGTCAGCTTGAACTTGTTTATTGGACAGAGCTTCTGTCTGACTTGTTTTTTGGTCAGCCACTAATTGATCTAACTTATCAAACAAGGGACGCAAGGTATAATGGTCCGTTTGTTTACCCTCTTCATCTGGTACTAATTCAATATTAAGATAGTTCTTATCTAACAAGGAATTGAGTGTTTCGTAGAGAAGGTCACTCTCCCAAGCAAATTGATTGGATAAGTTTATAATAGTATCTGCAGATTGGGACTGATTAATTTGCTTCAAGAGATAAGTAATAAATAAAAATTCATTTGAATTAAGGCCTAGTTGACCAAAGTGATCAATCAAAAGATTCGGTACCATGGTGTAACCCGTTTTCATCCAATCATAAACTGAGTTTGCCATTGGTCCAACTCCTTACTTTTTATGGGTAGAGACGGTTTAACAAACGTGGGAATGGTGATGTTTCACGGATATGTTCAATACCAGAAATCCAAGCAACAGCTCTTTCAAGACCTAAACCAAAACCAGAACAGGGCACATTACCATATTTTCTTAGATCGAGATACCAGGCATAAACGGCTGGATCTAAATTAAAGGCCTTAATATTCTCTGCTAAAGTCTCATAATCGTCGATCCTTTGTGAACCACCAATAATCTCGCCATAACCTTCTGGCGCTATCATATCGGCACATAAAACGGTTTCTGGGTTGTCAGGGTTGACTTTCATATAGAAAGGCTTGATAGAGCGTGGCCAGTTGACAATGAAGACTGGTTGTTCATGTTGGTTAGCAATAAAAGTCTCGTGTGGTGAACCGAAATCATCGCCCCACTCAATATCATCAAAACCATTATCTTTTAATAATTGAACGGCCTCAGTGTATTCAATACGTGGATAAGGAACTTGAGTATACTTTTCAAGCACATCAATATCACGTCCTAGTGTTTCCAAGGCCATGCTGCAGTTGTCAATCGTATTACGTACCAAGTAAGCCACATATTCTTCTTGGACTTTTAAGCTTTGTTCGTGGTCGGTAAAGGCCATTTCAGGCTCCATCATCCAGAACTCAATCAGGTGACGGCGAGTTTTAGATTTTTCCGCTCTAAAAGTTGGTCCGAATGAGAAGACTTTACCAAAGGACATAGCGGCTGCTTCCATATATAATTGACCAGATTGAGAAAGATAAGCATCTTCTTCAAAATACTTAGTGTGGAACAGTTCGGTGGTTCCTTCCGGTGCTGACCCAGTTAGAACGGGTGGGTCAATCTTAATGAAGCCACGGTCATTATAGAATTCATAAGTTGCACGGATAATTTCGTTACGAATTTGCATAATGGCATGCTGGCGACTAGAACGCAACCATAAATGACGGTGATCCATTAAAAAGTCTGTCCCGTGTTCTTTAGGTGTAATTGGATAGTCATGACTTTCGCCGATCACTTCCACTGAATGAACTAAAAGTTCATAGCCTAAAGCAGAACGGTCGTCAGCTTGAACAGTTCCGATTAGTTTTAGACTTGATTCCTGCCCCAAGCTCTTAACAGTATCAAATACTTCATCTCCCACTTCAGCTTTTAAGACGATTCCTTGGAAGTAAGTCTTGCCGTCACGTAGTTGTAAAAAGGCAATTTTACCGGAAGAGCGTTTGTTTGTTAACCAAGCGTTAATTTGTACTTTTTGGTTTAAGTGTGATGCCGCTTGGTTCATTGTGATAGTTTCCATTTATTTTCCTCCTACTTATATGTTTGATATGGTTTGAATCCACTTGCCGTTCTTGGCAGAGAGTAGAAAATAAGTGATGGTGTTGTTGTCATTCTTTAAAGTCATTTCCCAGACAGGTTCCGATTGATAAAGACCTAAGCGAGCTTGCATAATCTTTGGCTCTTCAATTTGGCTAGCTGTCACGGATTTTGCTTCTTCTTCAGTAAATAATTCGTTCACTGAATAGTAATGAATGTCTCCACCTTCTCGTTCAATAATAGCATAGTGTTGCTGATTATTCTCGTCAAAAAAATCAAGAGCAAAGGTTGCTTGATCAATGGTGGTCCAATAAAAATTATTAACCTTTTCTACCGCATAATCATATGTCACTAAAGCGATTGCTTCTTCTTGAGCCAAGTTATAAGCTGTCTGACTTTTCATAAAAACAGCTAATAAGGCTATCATGATTGACAAGGTGATGAATGTCAAGATTGAAACTGTCCGTTTACTCATAAGTTTCTATGCTTCCCCTCTAAAATATTCTATTCCTTATTGTAAATTAAATTCTACCAGATGTTCAAGCTTCTGTCTGATTTCTTTAGAATAATATTTGGTAAAGACACGATCGTCTAACAAACAGAAATTTTGACAGTTAAAGTGGCGGTCTAAATAGTCGAAAGCAATGGCAAAATCGACTAGCATTCGATCGATTAATAAGTGATCAAAGATTAGTTCGAACGGCAGATTCAAGTGGTCTGCTAATGCTAAAATATAAGCATCTTCTAACGATCTAAAAGGTAAGCGTAGCCAGAATATATGGCAAGGTCGCTTATCTAACAGCCAGTTTTCATTTAAGAGCGACTGCCATTGAATGACTAAAATGGTATCACAATCATCCATAGCCAACCGTCTGATTTTATTTAAGGATCCAGATACATGTTGACCCAACAATCGAACTTGTTCTTGATCTTTTAACTTGCCTTTTATTTGGCGATAAACATCAATAGCTTGCTGGCGATTGTTTACAATAATCAGACTTAAGGGTGGCAGCTGATCAGCTTCAATGCTTTCAAGCAAGTTTTCACCGATTAAGCGACCTTGCTCTTGATTTCTTTGAGAATCTTGACTTTTTTTAGCAATCCAATCGAATGGTACGTCAATGACTAACTTTTCCATTGGTTGTGGTAATTGCAAGTAGTTGTATAGATCGAGTCCTAACTGATAATAACTCCCGCTATTTAAGCGAAAATGCAGATCCCCTGGACTAAAGAGTAAGACTTGTTGAAAGCTTTCAAAGGCATGTTGATATTCTTGAACTAAACGAATGGGTTTCCATGTCAGTTGGAATTGATAATAACGATCTTCTATTTGGCTGACACGAATAGTTAAATAACCTTCGGACTGATTAATTTTAGCTTGAAAGTTGTCTAAATTATTTAAAAAGGCCTGTAGGTGCAGCATTTTTATCTTAAGATGATGTGGCTTGCTTGCTAAAAGATCTTTTAATGCTTGTTCTTGAAGCAGTGTTTTTAAAGCCTTATGCATTTGCTGTTGAATGCTTAAGATAGCTCGAGTAGTTGACAAGGACACCTTGACTTCTCTGCTGGACTCCCGCTCAACCGCTCGGAAGTGGTGATTTTGAATTTCACTTTCTAAAAGATTCAATACTTGCCGGATTAGATTAATTAAATGATCCATTCTTAAGATTGAAGCTTGAATAGCAGCATGCGTTCGATCCTGATGATATAAGATATCCAAGACTTGTTGGCACAAAATTAAGAGTTGACTATAAGCCAACTGTATTTGGTGGAAAAAGGACAATTGTCTGCTTAATAGACTGAGATTATCACACACTAGGAGCTGCTGTTTACTAAAACTGCCCTCTTGACTCGCTTCTTCCATCAAATAGCTGGTTTGAGTCAGTACGACTGCTTGTTTATCATGATTGGATAAAGCTTTTTGGTAAAAATAGGAGGCTCGATAATTCGGATAAAGCCCATGATTAAAGCGATTAATTTGATCGCTAATCTTCAATTCTTGGTTCATTTCCATCAGTAAGCCTGTTTGGGTCTCTTCTAGCCAGACTAAGGTTGAAGCAATCACTAAAATTTCTTGCTGATTTAATTGAGAAATCACCACTTGATCAAGGTAGCGTTTAAAATGATCTAAATGTAAATATTGACTCGGTCTCAATAAGTAAGAAAAAGGGATTTCTTCTTGCTTGAAGAAAGTAGCCCATTCTTCGAGAGCCGATTGACTAGAAACAGCTAATACCAGCGAAGACTTATTTTTAGCTAAAACTTCAAGCAACCAATATTTTACCACTAGTGGATCAATTGGCCGCCATTGTCCTTCTACTACTAATCGATTTGTAGTCTGCATTTTTTCTAACAACCAATTAATTTGAGCTTTTGCTTTCGTACTTAGAAGATTTTCTTGATCAAATGGTGGTTTTTTATCTAATTGAGTGTCTGCTGCTTGATTGAGTATGAATTGCTGCGGTTGTTGAAAGAAAATAATTTCCTGCTTATCTAAAGCCTGAGCTAAATCCAATAAGAGGGTTTGTGTTTTACTAGGCAGTTGCATCCACTTGCTAGCCATCGCATTTAATATTTTTGCGGTTATTTTGGCATCTGCTAAAGCTTGATGCGCCTGGTTAAAGGGAATGTCTAAATAGAAGCTTAAATCTGTTAAATTGAATCCTGTGGCCTGAGGGAAGATAATTTTAGCTAACTTGACGGAATCGATGGCCAAAGGGTTAAAATCATAGCCACACGCTTGGAAATGGTGTTGCATAAAGGTCAAGTCATGGTTGAGATTATGCGCTACAAAAAGACAACCTTCTAAACGCTTGAACCATAAGTTTGCAACTGATTCAAAAAGAGGTGCTTGATCAACCTCTTCTTGTGAGATACCGGTTAATTGTTGGATGTTTTGTGGGACCTCACGTTCAGGATTAATCAGCATTTCATATTGACCAATGATTTGACCTTGATCAATAAGAACCGCCCCAATTTGAATAATTCGGTCTCCACTGTCTAGACGTGGTCCGGTTGATTCGAGGTCGACGATGGCATATTTCATGAAGTCCCTCCTCTCTTTTAATATATTTATTGGTCTTTGAGCCAGTCAATAATGGCAGCGGTTTGATTAGTTAATTCTCCTCTAATAACCTTTGCTTCGATTTGATCGAGCAATTGTCCAATCACCGGCCCGCCTTTTGCCATTTTAAGTGCTTGCATAATTTGCTTACCATTAATGGCTAGTTCTTGCCGCTTTCTAATAGGTAAATTACTTATTAAAACTTCTATTTCTTTTTTGGTAGCCATTTGATCAGTGATTTCTAAATAAGTATTCATTTGATCAATCACTTCTTGAGCATAGCCATAGACGGTTTCGATGGTGAAGGTCTGCTGGCTAATTTCATGGTCAAGCTTTAAAAAAGCGACTACTTGCTCCATTAAACGATTAGATAAGGTCCACTGCTTCATCAAGTGTCTTTGAGTCTTTTCATCATTAATTTCCATTCCCTTTAATAGCAAGGACCAAGTGATAAGTGGACTAAGCCCTGCTTGTCCTGTTGTTTGATTTACCAAGTAAGTCAAACCTTCTACATAATCAAATTGATTGGCTTGAGGGAAAGCTTGGTCTAGCTTAGCCTTTTTAAAGGATGAAATGGTTTGTGTTAAATAAGACCCTGCCATCATCTTTTCTAATTCAATGCGGATGCGTTCAATGGAAATTTTAGACAGATTGCTAGCTAATTGGCACATGGCTTGGAAAGTTTTTTCTTCTAATTGAAAGCCTAACTGAGAGGCAAAACGAATGCCACGCATGATTCTTAAGGCATCTTCTTGAAAACGTTCCAATGGCTCGCCGACAGCCCTCAGCAACTTATCTTTCAAATCTTGATAGCCCCCATGAAAATCATATAAATTGCCCTTGGCGTCTACTGCCATGGCGTTGATCGTGAAATCTCGTCTCAGAGTATCTAACTCAAGATTTCTGACAAATTCTACATGGTCGGGCCTTCGATAATCCGAATAAGTCGATTCGGTACGGAAAGTAGTTATTTCATAAGAGTTTCCTTGATATAAAACCACAATGGTGCCATGTTGGATGCCTACATCAAAGTGTTTGGGAAAGATGGTTTGAATTTCTTGAGGAAAGGCGGAAGTCGCAATGTCAATATCCCCTATTGATTTTTCTAATAGCACATCGCGAATGGCCCCTCCAACAAAATAAGCCTCATAGCCATGAGACTCAATTTTTTTTAATACAGGAATAGACGCTTGAAAAAGCGAATCCTCTAAAGATATTTGCATGCTATCACTCCAAACCGGATTGAAATTGATCAAGCCATTGCTCAATTTGATCGTAATTATTTGTTTCTAAAGCACCGTCAATCTTTTCCATGATCATTTGTTTATAAGCTTGGCGACTAATTTGATGTAAGCTTTGATTGACTTGATCTAAAGCCTTCATTTGGATGGGGACAAATGGATTTTCTTTTAAAAGACCTCTTTGCATCGCCTCTAGTTGATAATCGGCTAAATCAAACTCTATGTAAAAGCTTTGACCCTTTTTAAGTGAGTTCAACCGGAAATCGTGAAAGGCTTGATCAATCTGATGGTAGATATAATCTTCTTTATAATAGACCAAGGGGGGCTCTTGCAAGGGGGGATAGGATATCTTTATTCCTCTTGGAGCATAGATGACATCATGCGAAAACTCAACCCATTGCAGCTCACTAGGCCTCATTTGTAAATAGGCTAAAAAGATCATTATCTCGCGATTGGGATGAGGATGGTTGAGAATCATCCAATTTAAAAATAAGTGTTTATCTTGAATATTTTCCATGGTCTTACCTCCCTCATGAGTTTTTAAGATTGACTAGAGATTGGACAATTGCTGGATCATGTCAGGTAAATCTTTAGCAAGAACTTGTTGATCCCATGCTAGATCTAAATAAGCCTTAGCTTGCTCTTTTTGTCCTTGATGAAATAAGATTTTGCCTTTTAAATAGGCCAAAAGTGACTCGTCAATGGCTTGTAAATCAAATTTTTCCATAAACAAGTTTGCCTGTTGATAGTCTTTTTGATCAAGATAATAAGCCACATAGGCCGAGAGAACTAAGAATTGATCCTCAGCATTATCCAATAAAGGGTAGTAATCCTCCAATAATTGAATGAGCTTGGCTGTAAAGACTCCCATTCGATCAGCCAAACGCAGGCAATCCATAACCACTCCATCATATGGAGGTAGGCTTTTTAATAGTTGATCTAACTGATTGGCAAATCGGCTAGTTTCTTGTAGATAGGTTAAATTTTCTAATTGTAAGAGTCTTAATTCAAAATGGTCGGGATCGATTTGAAGGCCTAACTCGCAGAAATGATTTGATCGATTGAAATCATTAATTTGGGCATAAAAATGCGCCAATAAATAACATTCATCAGCTGTTTCAATCGTCAAATCTTCATTATCTTGATCAAATAATGCACTGATTTTTTCAGTGTCGATTCTCTCACTACTTAAATAAAGGGCTAAGAGATCTGTTCGCCATTGGCGCCTTAAAGAATCATCCTCTGAGATAAAATATTCCATTAAGGTCTCAAGATAGTAGATTGCTTTTTCATTAATAGCCTGCATGCGATAGAATTCACTCATTTGATGATAAGCTCGATAATCTCTTGGATGGTCGTTAATGATAGCTTGTAATTCTTTGCGCGCTTCATTTAAATGTCCTAGCTTAAGATTGACATCCGCTAGCAATAAGCGACCTTCTAGGTCCAAGTCTTGCTTATCGACTTTATCCAACCATTGATAAGCCCTGTCATATTGACTAACTGCGGAATAACTATACCCTAAAAGAAAAGCTAACACTGAGGACGGAAATTTTTGATAAAGAGCTTCATAAGCTTGAATCTGCAGATGTCGGTAGCCTGATTGACCCCAAAAAGCCATTCGGTCTAATATTTGCGCTAAAAAAGCTTCATCCATTCCATCCATTCTTTTTAAATGGCGTTTAAAGAGCTTATATTGCTCCTCAATCTGATTAGTAGACTCCATTAAGCTGAAAAAATTATCCATTTTGGTTCCCTCCATGTCTAGCCTATTATACCATGCTAGACAAAGACAACCAAATAGATCATCCCTTTGAATCTATTTTCATATTACTATTAGAGGATAAAGACTGCTAAATAAAAAAGTGATGAAAGCCAGAAACTTTCATCACCAATCTAATGCTTAATTATTTAACTGCCTCTTTTAAAGCTTTACCAGCTTTGAAGCCAGGAACTTTAGTGGCTGCAATCTCAATTTCTTCACCAGTTTGTGGGTTGCGTCCTTTACGAGCTGCACGATCGCGAACTTCGAAAGTTCCGAAACCAATAATCTGAACTTTTTCACCTTCAGATAAAAATTCTTGAACTGATTCGAATAATGCTTCAACAGTGGCTGTTACATCTTTCTTTGTTAAGTTAGTTTTTCCAGCTACACGTTCTACTAATTCTGCTTTATTTGCCATTAATATATCTCCTCCTTTATTTCTATAGATTGGAAAATAATCATCTGTTGATTATTTCTTGTATAGAATAACATAACATCAAGGTTAAGACAACGAATTGACCTTGATTTTACAACAAAATCTTCCTATCTCTTAATTTCGATTACGAATAATTAGATTGAGCGGTGTACCGTCAAAATAAAAGGAATCACGCATCCTGTTCTCTAAGAATCTTACATAAGAGAAGTGCATTAATTCTGTATCATTAACAAAGACGACAAAGGTTGGTGGATTGACAGCCACTTGAGTCATATAATAAATCTTAAGCCGACGTCCCTTATCAGTGGGTGTAGGGTTCATGGCAATCGCATCCATCAAAACGTCATTCAAGACCGAAGATTGAATGCGACGATAGCGGTTTTCATAGATTTCTTCCAAAATAGCCGGTAGTTTCTCTAAACGTTGGCCCGTCTTGGCAGAAACGAAAAGAATGGGCGCAAAAGATAAGTATTGGAATTCGTTACGGATATCATCGGTAAATTTCTCAAATAATTTGTCGGTCTTATCGACGGCATCCCATTTATTGACTAAAATAACCATGCCCTTATTGGCTTCAAAAGCGTATCCTGCTACCCTCTTATCCTGTTCACGAATGCCAGTCTCTGCATCGATTACTAGACAGACAATGTCTGAACGGTCAATGGCTGATAAGGCTCGCATGACAGAATATTTTTCGGTATTTTCATAAACCTTGCCTCGCTTACGAATACCTGCTGTGTCGATTGCTGTAAAATGGCGTCCAGATTGACTAACAAAATCGGTATCGACTGCTTCACGGGTTGTTCCCTCAATATTGGATACAATCACACGTTCTTCTTGTAATAAGGCATTAACCAGGCTAGACTTGCCGACATTTGGCCGTCCAATAAAAGAAAAACGAATGCGTTCGCGATCATCTGCATCCGGACTATCGGCTGGGAAGTGAGATACTAATTGATCTAATAAATCCCCTGTTCCGGTTCCGTGCGAAGACGATATGGGATAGGGATCGCCATGACCTAAAGCATAAAATTCATAGACTTGCTGCCTTTGTTCTGGATTGTCCGCCTTATTGACTGCTAAAACCACCGGTTTATTGGTGCGGTGTAAATAATGGGCTATGGCTTCATCCGCATCGGTGACGCCTTCTCGACTTGAGGTCATAAAAATAATAACGTCAGCTTCTTCCATTGCAATTTCAGCTTGGTATTTAATTTTATGCATGAGGGGTTCATCACTCATATCAATACCCCCGGTATCAATCAGTCGAAATTCACGACCTAACCATGATCCTGTTGCATAAATTCGATCACGCGTCACCCCTTCATAATCGGCTACAATCGAAAGACGATCGCCAATTAAGCGATTAAATAAGGTGGACTTACCGACATTCGGTCGGCCCACAATAGCCACTACTGGTATTTCCATACTTTCACCTCCATAAATTAAAAACCAATTGTTTCTTCCATTAAGCTAATCAGCAAAATGGAAGAAACAATTGGAGTAAGTAATGTTATTAGAATCGATTACTCAGCATCGTCTTGTAAAGACTTGAATGCATCGCCTAACATGTCACCCAATGTGAAGCTTCCTTCATTGGCTGCATCATTAATTGAGTTAGTGTTTTGACGGGCTTGGTTAGAACGGTTAGCTGTTTGATTATTTGTATTACGGTTTCTTCTTGGACGACGTGGACGATCTGAATCATTTGATTCTTGACGTTCGCGACGAACTGGTTCTTCGTAACCTTCAGGCTTGTCTAATAAAGCTTTAATGGAAAGGGATAATCTTTGAGCTTCTGCATCTGTTGAAAGAACTTTCACTTCAACTTCTTGACCTTCAGTTAAACGATCTTGAGGAGTTTCAATATGCTCATGAGCGATTTGAGAAATATGTACTAAACCTTCAACACCAGGGAATACTTCCACAAAGGCACCAAAGTTAGTTAAACGTTTAACAGTTCCTGTATGTACAGAACCTTCTGGTGCTTTTTCTTCAATATTTTCCCAAGGTCCTTCTAAGGTATCCTTGATTGAAAGTGAAATACGTCCTTCTTCCTTGTCGATTGACAAGATTTTAACTTCAATTGTTTCACCAACAGTTAATTTATCACTTGGATGTTTAACGTGTTCGTGAGCGATGCGGCTGATGTGAACCAATCCGTCAACACCACCTAAATCGATAAAAGCACCGAAGTTAGTTAGACGAGCTACTTTACCTTCTACTATTGTATTTTCTTCTAATTCTTCCATGCGTTGAGCACGTTCAGCTTCGCGTTTTTCACGTGCAATTTCTTTATGAGATAAGATTAAACGGTTATCGTTTTCATCAATTTCAATAATCTTGAACTCTAATGTTTGACCCTTATAAGGTGAAAAGTCATCCACAAAGAAATCTTCTACCATTGAAGCTGGTACAAATCCTCTAACGCCAGCGTCAACTACTAAACCACCCTTAACAACATCTTTAACAGGTGCTTCAATTGTTTCGCCATTTTCTGATTTTTCTTTTAATTCTGCCCATACTTTTTTAGCATCGACACGTTTTTTAGATAATAAGAAGTTGCCATTTTCTTTATCTTGGATTGGCTTGATAACTACTAATTCGATTTCATCACCAATTGCTACAACTTCAGTAGGATCTTCAACGCGTGTTGCAGCTAGTTCGTTAGCTGGGATAACCCCTTCTAATCCACCACTGTTTTTAATTGCTACACGTACTTGATTATTTTCATCAAAAGCTAAAACATCACCGTAAACGGTATCGCCACTTTTAATATCTAAGACACTATCTAAAGCATCTTCCATTGTTTCAATAGTTTCTGAACCATTGCTTTCTTCTACTTGAGTAGTCTCAACCTCTTCCGTTGCTTCTACTTCTTCATTTACTTCATTATTCTCAACAAACTCTGACATTCTACCCGTTCCTCCTAAGCGTTACCTATAAAAATTGTTACTTACATAGAGTCTACTAATAGACACTATGCAAGCACTCTAAGAAACATTATAACAAAAGAAAGGGATATCGTCTAGCGAATATTGCGAATAAGGCCGATATTATCTCTAGAGTTGTCAAACATATGTTACACAAGGTGCTTCTAAATGGGCATGCTTATG
>NZ_JBNUPI010000016.1:0-44417 GCF_050409505.1 Facklamia sp. P12937 | reverse complement strand
AGTCACTTCTTAGATTATTCCAAGACTTCAATTGCGCAACCGTAATCCCATGCATGTCAGCTATTCTAGCTAACCAATCGCCTGAACGTACGGTGTAAGTTTTTGCATGAGATACAAATACTGCTGGTTGATTAGTAGAAACATTTTGATTAATTGTCGGACTTGTTTCTGTTTTTGTTGTAGGTGTTTCTGTTGTCTCCTCTTTAATATCTGCCTGATTTTCTACAACTGAATGAGCATTCTTCACCCATACCTTCAGTACATCTCCTGGATGGATTAGGTTGCTAGTTAAACCATTTAATTCCTTCAACTCATCCATAGTCATTCCATGATTAACCGCGATACGATAAACTCCATCGCCGGCCTGTACCGTATAACTACCGATTGCATAATTACTTTCTTGGGCATAAACACTTGGTAAGTTATCTATTTGAGTAACTGCTACTGTAGCTAATACTGACATTGAAATAGACAATAGGCTTGTCTTGATTGCTTTGTGTCTCATTATGGATCCTCCTTTATTAATTCGGTTGACTTCACTTACAAAGTATATCATATCATTGTGTAAAAATAATGAATAATACGCATTCGTAATATTTGTAATAAAAAAGCCAGTAAAACTGGCTATAAAAATCTATTTATTCAAAAAGCTTTTGCTCTTTAATTGCATCCTCAAGCGATATGTTTTTTAATTGTTCTAATAAATCACTAAGCGTCTCCTGCGACTCACTGATCTTAGTCAAATCACTTTTTTTAATTTGGTCAGCAAATTCTAATTGATCTACGAATTCCTGATACATATCTTGAATTTTATCACGATTGGCCTCATAAGTTTGCTGGTCTTCAGGCAATGAAGCAAGATTATCAAAATGTTTTTGATACAAACTTTCCATTTGTTTATCCAAGTCTAATGTTTGCTGGTAATAGGCATAATTTTTCCAATGAGTTAATAATTCCTCTTGACTATATTCTTTAGCTTTTACTTTCTCAGGCTCTGTTAAAGAATAATCCGAAACAAACTTGGCAACTTCTTCTGTTAATTGCAATTGTCCCAACTCAAAATCTTGTTCGATTTTAGCTAATCGCTCTTGGTAGTTTCTCAAATAAACTAGGTAAGTTTGATCCACTATACTGTTTAGCTGATTTAAAGCAACCGACATATAACCGGTAAAATTCTCAACTTCCGGGTCTTCTTTCAGCAGGTCCTGATAGACTTCCGTTAAACGGAACTCTCTGTATTTTTCTTTAAAGGCTTCAATTTCATCACTTACTTCCATCTTAGCTTCAAGATAAGCCTGTGGTAAAAATTCAATAATTGCTTGGTCATCTTTTTTTGATACATACTCGCTAGTTACTTCCACTGTTGTTTGGTCATCCTCAGCATCAATAGGATTGACTAGTGGCAATAGCACAACGGTTGCAATTAAACTTAATATCATTTTTTTCATTTTTTCATTCCTTCTCTCCATTATGAAGTTTCTTATTTAACAGTAAATCAATGTGTTCAATATTATCCTCAAGATAAACTGAACTAGTTGGTTGAAAGCCTAAGCCCTTGTAAAAATCGATCAAATAAGTTTGACCGGATAGCTTGATCGAAGGATAATTTTTTTGATTAAATAGAAATTCAATAGCTTTAGTCATTATTTGATAAGATAAGCCTTGATTCCGTTGATCTTCTTTCACCAAAACACGACCAATTGATGCTTCTTCAAAACTCACCCCAGGAGCTAATAATCGACAATAGGCAAATGTTTCCCCATTTTCTTCAAGGAATAAATGATCAGCCTCTATATCTAAATAATCAATGTCTAAATAGGGACACTTTTGCTCAACCACAAATACTTGGCACCGTAATTGCAATATTTGATAAAGTTCGTAAGTGCTCAAGTCATTAAATTGTTTTATTTTCCATGTCATTTAAGCCCTCCTATTTTAATGGATGCGCTCTTATTAATTACTTATTGATTTTAACAATAAAATAAGAACTAAGCAATAAAGAATGCTAAGTCCTTATTTTCTCTACCTCTATTAATAGGTCTCAAAATATCGATCCAGTTCCCATTGGGAAACATTTTTTAAATAATCCTCATATTCCAATGTTTTTTCTCGAATAAAGTTACTGGCGATATGTTCACCTAAACTTTCCATTATTTCTGGACTGGTCTTCAGTGCATTCACAGCCTCTTTTAAACTAGCTGGGAGCTGATAGATCCCTTTAAGCATACGTTTTTCTTGATCCATTTCATAAATATTTTCACGTACTTCTGCTGGAGGAGTAATTTTCTCCTCAATCCCTTTTAGTCCAGCTGTTAATAGTGAAGCTAAGGCTAAATAAGGATTAGCTGAAGGATCTACACTTCTAACTTCGATACGAGTAGAATTACCACGCGCAGCTGGAATGCGAATTAATGGTGAACGGTTTTGACCAGACCAGGCAATATAAACAGGCGCTTCATAGCCACTGACTAAGCGCTTGTATGAATTAACAGTTGGATTCACAATAGCTGTGTAAGCTGATGCATACTTCATTAAACCACCAATGAAATAATAAGCTGTTTGCGAAAGCCCCTCTTTACCTTCCGGGTCATAAAAAGCATTACCATCTTCTGTAAACAAAGACAGATTAAAGTGCATACCTGAACCTGCCAAACCATAAACCGGTTTTGGCATAAAGGATGCGTGCATATTATGACGATGGGCTACTGAGCGAACAATTAATTTGAAAATTTGAATGTTATCACAAGCTGTTAAAGCATCTGAATATTTCCAATCAATTTCGTGTTGGCCAGGTCCGCATTCATGGTGACTGGCTTCAATCTCAAACCCTAAGTCTTCTAACTCTAAAACAATATCACGACGAGTATTTTCTGCTGAATCAATCGGAGCTAAGTCAAAATAGCCTCCCTTATCATTTAATTCCATGGTGGGATTCCCATTCTCATCATTTTTAAAAAGATAAAATTCTGGTTCTGGCCCCAAGTTGAATGAAGTAAAACCTAGTTTTTGCATTTTAGTAAGCACTCTTTTCAGGTTAGTTCTCGGATCACCTGAGAAGGGCTGACGATGGGCTGTTTCCACATCACAAATTAAAGAAGCAACATTACCGCTTCCTTCTTTCCAATTATAAACTAACCAAGAATCATAATCCGGTACCAAATACATATCACTTTCTTCTATCCGAACAAAACCATCAATGGAGGAACCATCAAAAGTCATATTATTATCAAGAGCTTTTTCGATTTGTGAGACTGGAATTTCTACGTTTTTAATTTTCCCCATAATATCGGTAAACATTAAACGAATGAATTGAACCTTTTGTTCCTTAATATCCTGTAAGATCGCTGCGCGTGTCCATTTGTTTTGTGACATAATTGCCTCCTAAGCTAAGAATAAGCTCATTATAGTCCTCTATTTGGGACTTGTTTCACTTTAATCTAAAGTTTCTTAAGTTGAATTTCCGAACGTTCAGAAATATAAATCCACTTATTTTTCTCCTTTCTATAAGGGGGACTTAAAATAAATGGAGTTATTACTCAAAACTTCTAAAGTATTTGGACTCGGGATAAGAAAAGACATCTTGGAGCTGTCAGAAGTTTGACACTTAGAAATCGCTTATTTTTAATGATCTTTTTAACTTCATACTTAGAGTTACTTTTATCAGCATTATGCTTAATAGGATTGAAACACAGCTCAAGATAATGATTCAATTAGCCTGTTTTTTCGCCTATAAATCATCGATCAGCTGCATAATTGATGCCATTAGATTCTCATTATCTATAAATGGAATAGCAAAATAGTTCCTAAATTACAGGATGATTTTATTTCTTTTTCTCCAGCTTAAAATTTTCAATTAAAAATACGGAGGAAAAATAGAGAATCGGTAGTATAAAATAACTAATTATTTTAAAAGTATTGTCTGAAATATATGATAAAAAAAGAAAACTAATTAGAAGAACAACTTGAAGAAGACCTAACCAGGGTTTACCTGAAATCTCTATATAATCACCCGATTTGACCTCTAGGGGATTGCTTCTCATCCCTAATTGCTTAACAACTATAGTTGAACCTTCTACTACCTCAAGAGTGATTGTCTCATTCGTATGTATTTTCCCAATTGACTTGCCATCCTGATAGACAGTTAGGGGCATTAATCCCCCCATAAAATAAGCATTTCTTGTAATCTTTACCTGCATATTATTCCTCCTCTATTTCGTTTAATTATATCACAAGCTAAAGTAAGTCTTAAAAAGGCGAAAGTATCTTTCATCAAAGATTCATCACAGCATCTCATCAAAGAATGAGAGCATCATCAAAGGAAGCATCTTCTCAACTACAGTTCACCCTTCTTCCTTGCGATGAGCCACCATGTCCTTCCTTTTACGGTAGAGTCCGTCTGTCTTCAAAGTTATTAATACATTTGGTGGTAGGATAGGGCCTGTTCAATCGCTTTTAAAGCATGACGATTCATTTCAACCAAACGAGTAGCTTCTTGATAATGATAGGAAGTCCCTTCGTCTCGCAAGGCTTTAAAAGGAGTTAAAAAAGTATTTTCTGCTATCTCTTCTAAAGTCCCACAGCAGCCCGCACTTATAACTTCTTCCACCCCATAAGCAATTAAAAATTCTAAAATAGCCGTAGCTGCTGCCGCAGCAACAAAGGCTTGGACCAGACATACTGGGATCATTCCAAAAGAGGGGACAGACCTCTGGTTTTTGCTTGGGGCTTGCTTCACAATGACTAATCTTTCCTCTTACATTATTTATAAGGTGACAGAACACCTTTTTTACTATACGCTTGATTCATTGGGTCTGCAATAGTTTTGTGGAGTTGGTCTAAGGGTTGCATATTTAAATCTTCCTAAACAATATTATTTTCAAGAAGGTACACGTCTTAATATACTAGTTAGATACAATTAAAAACTCAGCCTATAATTAGACTGAGTCGCAATTGATTATAACACCTTATCCAAGAACTCTTTGGTTCTGGCTTTGGCAGGATGTTTAAAAATTAGATTGGTATCGGCATCTTCAATTACATAGCCTTCTTCCACGAAGATCACTCGGTCTGACACTTCGCGGGCAAAGCCTATCTCGTGGGTTACCACCATGGTCATTCCATCATTTGCTAAATTTGGCATAACTTCCAAAATATCGCCCACCATCTTCGAATCTTCTTTCACTGTAAACATCGAGCCTACTTCAAAATAAAGGTCTGAGAAATCAAAGGTCTCTTTTCTTTCATAGTTATACCCATAGCAGCAATCATCCCATCTGCTTGATTACTTTCTAAGGCTTGCAGGCCAGAAGAAGGCATAATTTTATAATCAATCTTGAAGCCGGCTTCATCAGCTATAGCTTCGAGAATTTCAATGTCAATTCCTTTAAGATTACCTTCATCATCGGTAAATTCAAAAGGTGCATAATCAGAAGCAGTTATAATAGAATAGGTTTCTTGGTTGGATGGCTATTTATTTTGAGCATTAACCGTAAATCCACTTATTATTACACTCATTAATAGTGTGGCTAAAACCGGCCACTTTTTTATCAGTGGTTGAACAATTTTTTCACATTATCACTTCTTATCCTATAATTACATAGTGAATCTTAATCAGCATCAAAAGTTTTACGTTATTATATTATAATACTAAAATGATGATATTGCTTAAAACTCTCTTTATATTAAAAATTTAAGCGACTAGATATTAAAAATAAATTTACCTTTAACAGGCCAATAAAAATCAACTTCGCTCTGAGCAATGAACGATTTTCAGCTAATAGTGCTTCCTATCCTGTTTGGATGGGTGCAGGGCCTAAACTTTTCAACGCATTTTCCTTCCATCATTCTGAACAAGAGTTACTTAAGGCAACTATTTAAAACGAAAACTATACAACTACAGACATCTCAAAAACAAGAGATGTCTGTGACTGTTTACTGATAATACTGTGCTTGTGCTTGCCACAACTCCTTGTATTTACCTTCTTGGTGAACCAAGTTTTCATGACTACCTCTTTGAACAATTCGTCCTCGATCAAAAACGAGAACTTCATCACAAAAGCGGCAAGAAGACAAACGGTGGGAAATATAGAAGGCTGTTTTATCCCTTACAATTTGGGAAAAATTTTGGTAAATTTCAAATTCAGCCACCGGATCTAAGGCTGCCGTCGGCTCGTCTAGAATAAAAACTGGCGCATCTTTATATATGGCACGGGCCATGGCAATTTTTTGAGCCTGCCCACCAGAAACATGGACCCCCTCAGGATCATACTCCGTGCCTAAATATGTTTCAATTCCTCTATCAAGCGTTTCTACAAAATCGTTCAGACCTAGTTCTCTAAGCGCATTATTTACTTGATGGCGATCATAATCTGGTCGAACTGCAATATTTTCTGCCATAGAAAGTCCTAACAACCGGAAATCTTGAAAAACCACGGAGAATAATTGGTAAAATTCTTTTAAAGCGTATTTATCGGCATCAATTTTATTCAATAGAACTTTTCCTTGAGTAGGTTCATAAAGTCGCATCAACACTTTTATGAATGTCGTCTTACCGGATCCATTCTCTCCAACAATCGCATAGTGTTTGCCCACTTCAAACGTTTCAGTAATACCCTGTAAGGTTGCTTGATCAGCACCTGGGAAAGTGAAAGAAAGGTTCTTTACAGTCAATTGGTAATCATTATCCAGTCTTTTTTCAATCGGAAGAGAACCTTTGGCTTCTTCATCAGGTAAATCCATTAATTCATAGTACCTTTGCATGGGAGCTGTTTGGGCAAAAATGTTTAAAAACGCCATGGCTTCAATCAAAGACACCATCAATTGGTTGATCCCTCCAATCATTTGAACAACCAAGCCTACCGATAAATTCCCAGAAATAACACGTACCCCAATTAATAAATAAATGGCTCCGGTGACAAGTTGTGAACCCACATTGTTGATTAAGCGAACTTTACCAAAGCCTCCATAGTACACTCTCTCAAACACCTTATATTCATCCAAATACCTTTGCGTATGCTGTTTAATTTTATCTTGTAAATGATACAGTCTCACTTCTTTCCCAGCTTCTACTTCACTCAGGTTATGAGCCAAATAATTAAAGGCATTATTCGTCTTAAGTAACCAACCGGATAACTCGTCCACTCCTTGCATGGTTTTTTGAGACCAAATTGTCTGAAGTGTGATGACTACTATAATAAGAACAATGAGTATACCATTTAAACTATAAGGATGAAACCAGTTGAAAGGATACCCTTTATCCAATTGCCACAAAGGCTTTAAAAGAATAAGGGCAAAAACAATTTGAACGAGAGCTTCCACTAATAAGTAAGTGTTATGATAAATAACTTTGAAACTGGAAGCATTTTGAATTTGATCACGGTTTATTTGGTGGATTTTTTCCTTAATCGTCGCCTCATCCGCATAGTGGAAATTCATGACCAGTAATTTTTCGTTAGGTAAAGCCGTTATTTTACGCAGTATGGCTTGATGTTTTTTGTCGACCATTGGTTTTAACCAATGGACCAGCGTATTTAAAATTAAAAAGAGCACGAGGTATTGAGCAATTAGCTGATAGACGTGGTCGAAATCTTTGGCTGCTAAATGAGTTAGGATTTGAGCAATGTAGATGAAATTTAAGAAAGGAATGGCACTAGAAAAAATACTGATTACTAACTTATAAAGAAGCCCTTGCTTACCGTACTGCCAGATATCTTTAAATGTTCTTAGAAATAATTGACGCTTGGTCATTAGATTAGTCCTCCTTGCTCACTAAGTTCTTCACTCTCAGGCTCTGTGATCTTCTCCCGATAATAATAAGCTTGCGTTTCAAACATATGATAATAAGCGCCCTTTTCTTGCATTAAGTCTTTGTGACTTCCCTCTTCTGCTACTTGCCCCTTATGTAAATATATAATTCGCTCACAAAATTGGGTCGAGGCTAGACGGTGGGATATAAACAGGGCGATCTTCCCTTTCGAAAAGGCTAAATAATTCTGATAGACTTCACTCTCACTAATCGGGTCAAGAGCCGCTGTCGGTTCATCAAGCACTAATATTGGAGCCTTTTTGTATAAAGCTTGCGCTAACTTTAATTTTTGTAATTGCCCACCGGATAACTGCATGCCTTCACTATTTACTTCACGAACAATGGCAGTTTGATCGCCCTGAGGCAAACTGGCCACCACTTTAGCCATACCACTTTGATTGAGCACTTGGTGGTAACGAAGCGCATCTTCCTCATATCCTTGAAGAATAGTGTCTTTGATCGTAAACGTAAAAAGGTAATTATCTTGAAAAACAGGCGCAAACAGGCGGTAATAATCTTCAATAGCAAATTTACTTCGATCAATGCCATTGATTAATACTTCACCATGATCGGGTTTTAAAAGTCCTAGCATTAATTTAATTAAAGTGGTTTTGCCTGCTCCATTTTCACCCACGATAGCTAGCTTTTCATTAGCATGAATCTTTAAATTGAAGTTGTTAATAATCGGTCGGTTCGCATTCGGATAAGTGTAGGTCACATTACGAAACTCGATTGTTTTAATTTCTTGTGGTATTGCTTCGTGCGGCTGGTGGTTCAAGACGGGTCTCTGGTTAAAATAATAATACAGAGCCATTAACTTTTCATTTTGTAAGAAAAAGGTGGCGCTCGCATTAATAAAGTTGGTTAAACTGCTTGCCATCATGGTTACCAAGCTCGCATAAATCAAAAAGTTTGACGGCTCCATTTGGCCTGCTCGAATCTCTTGCACACTTTGATGATATGCAAGGCCCATCATGATCACTAGCATGCCCATTACATAGAGCCCTTCAATCCGTTTCCATTTATTCTCAGGGCGCACAATCCTTTCATAGTCTGCCCAAAGTTGATCGAAAATGTCCTTAAACCAAGCGCTCATGGAATAGAGTCGAACATCTTTAGCCACTCGTTGATCTCCCATCGTATGATTCAAATAGCTAAACTTCGTATTATTCTTGACATGAAGGGGACGATTAGCCTTTAATAATTTATTTTGGAAATGCTTGATTACCAATAAGCCACTGATCATCACGACCAGTAACAAGAGAAAGATACTAGACAGTTGAGCTAAAACATTGATGTAGATTAAAACGGATAGCAAGGCAATCATCACTTCAGCAGAGTTCGCAATGATACCACCCAATGCTTCCTCACTATGGTCTAAACACCGTGACGCATTATCAAAGAGTTTAGCGGCATCTGACCCGACTAACAGAGGATAATCCAATCTTGCTCTTTCTGCAAAAACATCATTAAACATATGTATGTGAAATGATACTCTATGCTTTTCTATGGTAGTCAATACAAATGTTTTTAAAGCTTCCAAAACAATTAATCCACCGATGACTCCTAACACTTGCTTTGAAAAGGATAAGAGGTCACTTTCTTTCATTAATATAGAAATAAGATGGACCGATACAAATAGTTGATAAAGGGGGGTCATAATTCTTAATACAATATCGAGGAAATAATAAAAGAAAAAACATTGATCAAATTGCCACAAACGAGTGACTAAAAATTTTAAAGTATGGGTGCGGTCTCTCATTGCAATCACCTCTCCTTTTCTTGACAATATTATAGAAGGAAAATGCACCTTCAAAACAGAAAGTGCATCAATGGTTCTAATTTTGACATGAGTGGTCATTTTGCAAAGGCAAGGTAACTTCTGTCGCAAAAACCCCTTCTTCCCATTGTCTATTAACAATGCCTTGATTTTTATTGACTGCCGCATCAATCCGTTTTAATCCAAAGCCTTGCCGGTTGAGCGCTTTTAAAGATAAGAAGTTCTGTCTGGGTCTTTGAGCCATGGAGTTTTGAACGCTGATATAAAAAGTGTTTTTTAAGGGGGCAATGTATAAACGGATAAAGGCCGGCTGCTTATCCTTTGCATGAATGGTTGCTTCAAGTGCATTGTTTAATAAATTCCCTAAAATAACGGCTAAATCCGTCGAATGAATACTTAGATTTTTAGGGGCGATTGCATTGGCATGAACGTCGACTCCCTTTGCTTGAGCCCGAGTCAACTTGGTATTAACCAAGGCATCAATTAAGGTATTTCCGGTCCGAATAATCGTATCCACCTGATTCATTTCATTCGTCAGTTCTTGCAGATACTGATCCAAGGCTTGATAGTCTTGACTGGTTAAATAGGCTTGAATGACTTGAAGATGGTTGCGGTAATCATGCCGGATACCCCGCATCTGCCGGTAGATTGACTCGACTTCCAGTGCATAGTCATCCAATTCCTTTTGCTGAATTTGATGAAAACGCAAATCCAGTCTTAAACGGTAGATATACCACAGACTCAGCAATAAAACAAAAAGCACTAAACTTACTAACGCTTTAACCATAAAAGGCACTTCCTTTATAATGTTCGATAAAAGCCTTTTGAATTGTCTTAACTGAGCGACGCGAGAGAGGAACCTTTGCACCAGAAGAAAGAATGACTTCTTCTTTCCCAATACTCTCAACATGATTCAAATTAATTAAATAAGAACGATGTGGTGCTACAAACCGTTGGTCTAAGTCCTCTTTAAAACGAGCTAAGGCCCCTGTTATAAAAAGCTCTTGGTCTAATAACACTAACCGCAACTCACGTTTATTAACCTCAACCAGGATCAAATCATCAAGTTCCAAGACATATTGCTTTCCTATCAGGTCTTCAACAACCAGAAAACGTTCAGATTTCGGTTGAATCAGCAGATATTTAGAAAGCGCTCGCTCTATTGCTGTTGTATTAATCGGCTTTAACAAAAAATCTAGCGCATCTACTTGGTAGCCTTCCACAGCATATTCCGCATAAGCCGTAGCAAAAATAATTTTTAAATAAGGGGCCTTTTCTTTTAATTGATGGGCTAATTCCATGCCATTGATTTCAGCCATTTCAATATCGAGAAAAGCGATTTGCCATTCTTGATGGTCTTCTAAATGAAATAAAAAAGCCTCGGCGGATTCATAACAAGTAATAATCGGCTTGATATGGAGTGTTTGACACGCTGCTTCAATCATCCGCGTCATGTTTTTTCGTTGAATCGCTTCATCCTCTGCTAGGACTATTTGAACAATACGCATAACTACCCTCCGTCGTCATTTTTCTCTTATTATAGCAAATAATCATAAAAATATTAAAAACGATTACACATTTAAAAATTAAACAGTAATTGTTTTGATTGAAGCATATCATTCTTATTTTATTAAATATTATGGTTTACTAACTATGTACGTTACTTTGGCAAAAGAAAGGAATAGTATGTTAAAAGACTTACCAAGACTTTATCAAATTATCTATTATATCAGCTCCATGTCCCTATCAATTATTTTGTTCACGTTAAAAATACTCTATAGTAACTTTGATCAATACAAGCTCAATCATTTTCATGTTATATTGATTGTCCTCGTGGTCCTATTCGTTTTAGGTCTTTTAAGTAGATGGCTCTATGCCCATTTGAAAAAGCAATACGCCCGTAAAGCCTATATTCAGCAAGACCAATATCATATAGAAGACTTTACCAAAGATAAAATCACCGATATCAATGGTCAACCCGTCTCTTTTTTGATTTCCAATGTGACGACGGTCTATATGATTCAGTCATTCACATGGCCTTCTGTATTAGCCTACCTATTTATTCATTTAACTTTATTTACAATGATGATTAAGGGGGAAAGTTTACAACCCAACCCCTTCTTATTACTTTATGGATTGAATATCTACAAAACTAAAAACAATGACTTTCTGTACGATTTTAATCAATCCTTTGCGCATAATGAAATTATGAAGCTATCAAATAATCCTGATTGCCGCTCCTATTTAGTTGGGTCGATTGACTTGAATGCTAAGAAAAAATAGTCTCTCCTATAAAAAAAGTTAGACACTTTAGTCTAACTTCTTTTATAGTTTTAGTATTTTTTAAATTAAATCTTTGTCAAATCGCCTCTTCTCAGTTACCCCTTCAAGCGATTATTCGAACTGTTTTGCTTTTAGGCTACTAATTATTCAACAACTATAAATATTTTATGAATTATTTAATCCTCTTTCTTTTGGAATAAATCTTTTATTTTTTCCCAGACTGAAGGTTGCGATTCTTCTCGCTCGAGTTCTGGCTCTTCTTTGTCTGCTTGTATTTTTTCTGTCTTCAAGACAAACTGCACGGACTTGATTTTTCCATTCTTGCTTGAAGCGTAAGAAATCGGTTGATTGGCATTTCCTGTCAGTTCAGAAAGAGTCGCATCAATTTCTTGCTCTACTTCTTGATCTAAGCCGGCTGTTTTATTCTTAAACTTATTAGAACCTTGCTTTAGTTTGTCGCTGCCCTCATATAAATCATTAGAAGCGTTAACTAATCGATTCAAATTAGCGTCTAATGAAGAACTGCCTTCCACTAATGAGGCGCTGCCCTCACTTAAACTTCTAATACCATTTAAAATAGCTTGATGACTGGACACAAGCTTTCCAAGAGATCCCGTATAATCATCGAGTCCTTGATCAAATTGAGTATATTTAACTGCCAAATCTTCCACACCGCTACTTAATTTAGGTAGTTCAGCTACTAGCTCATCTGAAGTACTAACCATTGCTTGAATGGCTGCGTGAAAGTCTGAATAAGCAGTCGTCAACTCTTGACTACCTGCTTGTAGTTGCATAGTTGAGCTAGAAACTGTCTCTAAATATTGGGCTGTGGCATCAATCATCGCATTGTTAGCCGCAAGTACTTGTTCCAAATTCGCTGCTTGTGTCTGAGCAATGACTTGATCAAGCTGAGCAGCTAGCTCTTCCTTATTCTCAATTTCTGAAGCCCTGATTTGAGAAGCGACACTGGATAAGGATAGGTTTAAATTGTTTACGGCTTGCATTCCATTATTATTGCCTGCTTGCAATTGCTGCATGTCTAAACCATTCTGACCTAAAGCTGCTGTATATTGCTGATAGCCTACACTTTGATTCAATTGGGTAATCCCACTATTTAACTCCCCTATTCCGGCTTGGATTTCGATCGATGCTTGATTTAATTGTTGCAGCTTACCTAACTTTTCTGCTAGCAAGCTTAATTGATCATTCGATGCATTGATTAGTGCTTTAAATTGATCCGAACCTTGTCTCAATTCTTCGGAATGACTATCGAGCTCCACTAATCCGGCTTGCATTTGCTCAATCCCTTTTTTTAGCGTGACAATTCCGTTATTTACCCTGACAGCTCCTTCTTCTAAACGCTGACTACCACTTGCTAATTGACCAGACCCTTCACTTAATTGCAAAGCTCCATCTTTTAATTCGCCTGCCCCCTCATCTATTTGCTTAACACCACTTTGTAATTCTTCAATTTTTTCAAGCAAGTTGGCATCTTCCAAATCAAATCCCAAATTGATATTGATACCATTAATAGCGATTGGCTCCATTTCAAAATTTTCTACTTTAGCCTTGATTGAAAAATTGGCACCTTGTTTAGGTAAAACAGTATAAGTTAATTGTTTGTTTTTCCCCACATTAGCGATAGTTGCTTCTTCTGCTTGAATAGCTTTTACTTTTTCAGTATCAAAAACTAAAGTAGCCTGAAGACCATAATTATTAAAAAAGAAAGGATCCACTTGTTCACTTTCTTTAATCCTTAATTGTATTTCCAAATCGCCTGATTGACCCACCAAGTCTTGAGCGCTTACTTCTTGTTGATTAAGTAAATACTTAATCGAAATTGCCCATGGTAGTTGTTGATTATTTAATTTCCCTTCATAATACAGCTTATCTTTACCATTCGTAAAGTCGACCTTTCCCTCCTTTAGCTTCAACTCAGTCTCCGATGTCATATTTCTAACCTCAGTATAGTCACCGTAATCGGTAATATCCCCTTCCTGATCAAAAATATTAACTATATAGGCATCATTAAGACTTCCGTCATAATTTAACAGTCCATACACAACCTCCTCTTTAGCTAAATTCACTTCCCTTGCCAAAACATTGGGTAAACTGCTGCTTAAAATATTCATAATAACTATTCCACTTACCAATTTATTGATTAATTGAGTCTTCATATTTAGTGTTCCTCCTTCACGAATTTTAAACCATAAGTTAATTTTTCAATCGGCTTGTCAAATAAATAAAGCAAACCAGGTAAAACAAAAAGGACAATTAAAATAGAAAAGACAGATCCCCTAGCTAGCAGCCTTCCTAATTGCATTAAAATGCCGTGGGTCGTTATATAACCAAGTAGTGACCCTACTAAAACAATGGCAGATCCAGATGTCATAATTGAAACCGTAACATTAGAAATCGTTTCGATAATGGCTGCTTTTCTCTCAAGCCTTTCACGGTTTTCTAAATATCTTCTTGCCAGCAATATGGCATAATCAACAGTAGCCCCCAATTGAATCGCTCCTACAAGTAAATATGAAAAATAAAAAAGAACCTGATCAGTGAAATAAGGAGTGGCTAAGTTAATCCAAACAGCTGTTTCGATGGATAAAACCAAGATGAATGGAATAATTATTGATTTGAAACTAATGGCTAAAACAATGAATACAGCAGCTGTTGAGATCAAATTGACGCTCAAGTTATCCTTTGTTATGGTATCCATTAGGTCGTAAGTACTCGCACTTTCTCCCGCCAAATGGGCTTGATGAGGGTAGAATTTATCAGCTACCTCACGTATTTCCTCAACTAAGTTAAAAGATTTTTCTCCTTCATATTCCGAATCAACTGTTAGAATCATTCGACTATAGTTTTCTGATTCTAATAGCTTTAGGGTCTCTGCATCTAAAAACTCTTTAGGGATTTCAGGCCCAACGGTATCTACATAAGAAATGATCTCCTTGACCTCAGGAATTTTTTTCAACTGATTACTCAGAGCGATTTCTTTAGTCTGCTCACCTTTAGGTACAATTAAAACCATCCGATTGGACTGACCAAAGTGTTCCTTGATTTTCGCAGAATCTTGACCCAGTTTTGTCTCTGGTCCAAATATATGTTCAGGGCCGTAATAGTAGTTATTTTCCTTTTGCGCTAAAAAAGAAGGAACTACCAAAATAGCAAAAACAACTACTAATGGAAACATCATTTTAGTAACGCCCTTACCTAATCTTCTAAATTGTGGTAGAAGTGGTTGATGTTTCGTCCTTTCCATTAAACGGTAGGTTTTTATAACCAAGACTGGTAATAAGATAAAAACAGTAAGTAAGCTAATCACAATCCCTTTAGCTAAGGCTATACCTAAATCAGGGCCAATTTTAAATTGCATTAAGGTCAATGCAGCAAAACTAATGCCGGTGGTCAAGCCACTAGAAGCGATCGAACCACGTGATTGACTTAAAGCTTTGACCATCGCTGCCTCAGCTTCCATACCTAGCTGCCGATTTTCTTCAAAACGATGGAGTAAAAAGACCGAATAGTCAAGCGATACTGCTAAGAGCAAAATATTGCCAGCACCGCTGGTTACAAAGGAAATGGTACCAAAAAGCAAGTTTGACCCAGCATTTAAAAGAATTGATACCCCAATCGTTAACAATAAAATAAGGGGCTCAAACCAATAATTGGTCGTAATTAATAAAATAACTAAGACAACTGGAATCGTAACCTTAATGATTTTACCGATTTCTTCAACCGTGGATTCAGCTGCAACTGCCGTGTTAACCGCCGCTCCCTCCAAATATCCCCTATTTCCTATCAAATCGCGCAGAGCATCAACCGCTTTTATTCGCTCTCTTTCATCGATAGTAATTGAATACAATGCATTTTGGTTTTTATAATAAGCCTCAACAAGCTCTTGATCATATTGATCCAATGGTTCCGTTATGTTAACAGTGTCATCTAACCAAAGGACCTCATCCACTCCTTTAATTTGACTAATTTTATCCTTAAATGCTAACGCTTGAGGAATGGTTAGGTTCTCTAGCATTAAACGCGCATTAGGGACTTGACCTTCAAACTCTTCCTCCATCATTGATAAAGCTTGCGTAGAAGGACTGTCTGAAGGAAGATAATCATTCATATCATAGTTCACCTGTACTCTAGGCACACTTAATAGACTTATTACAGATCCAATCATAAAAAAGAACAAGACAAGCTTGTCATGCTGCAATATCTTTCTAAATACTTTTTCCATACTTCCTCCTTAAATAAAAATATTGTCGTTAAATAGGATTGTTAAACGACTACTTTTAGAGTATATTAGAGCTAGATATATTAGACAATGTTCAATATAAGGACAGTTGGCCTATTTTTAGACATTTTATATTATTTGTCCGATTGTTCATTCAAGGAGGAAGTATGAAAAAAGAACGAATTACAACAACAATGACGAAAAGAGCTTTAGCTGATTCTTTAAAGAAACTAATGAATAAAAAAGCCTTAGACAAGATATCGATTCGTGAAATTGTAGAAGACTGTGGCGTCAACCGCAAAACATTTTATTACCATTTTACTAATATCTACGATTTACTCAACTGGATGTTTGAAGATGAAGCGATTGAACCGATACAAAAATATGACTATTTTACCGAATATGATGAAGTGGTGCGCTTTGCCATGAACTATGTGGAAGAAAATGAACACGTAGTTAGCTCAGCCATCAATGCCTTAGGTAGAGATGAATTGAAAAAATTCTTCTATAATAACTTCATTGAAAATATGCGTAATATTGTCGATGACATTTCAAAAGAGATGGTCATTCCTGAAGATTATAAGGACTTCCTGATTGACTTTTATACCGATTCCTTTGCTTCCCTACTGACTAATTGGACACACAACAAGGATAAAAAAGATAAGGAAAAATATATTGAATACATCTCTATTACCCTCTTTGAAGGAATACGTCCTGATCTTGAACGGACACATGAACACTTTGCTAATCAGTAACTATTAAAAACCCCTGAAGTCAGATTGGACTGATCTCAGGGGCTTTGTTTTCTTAATAAAAGTTATTTGATCTTTACTCGCCAGAAATATACTCGAAACCGTCAGTTATCAGCCCCTTTGTCATTCAATTTTTAGTCGTTAATGAATAATTTGTATGATAAGATTTTATTATCTTAAGTTTTACTGGTACAAAGTACTCAAACTAATTAAAGGTAAGGAGCCCATTAGATGAAGTTAATAATAAAACACTTAAAAAAAGATTTTAAAGAAACACAAGTCTTAAAAGACGTTAACTTTGAGTTTGAAGCAGGCAAAATATATGGTCTTTTAGGGAAAAATGGAGCAGGTAAAACGACCCTTTTCAATATTATTTATGGCGAAATAGAACAAAGTGGTGGTCTCTTTTTTCTTGAAGAAAACGGAAGGCTTTCTGATATCAGCTATGAGCAGGTTGGCATGCTATTTTCAGAAAATTTTTTGCCCGATTTCTTAACAGGCTATGAGTATATTAAGTTTTTTAATGATTTAAACGGAGAAGGTCAAGCTCCTGATCATTACTTGGATTTGATGGCGTTCTCTGAAGGAGACAGACACCGCTTAATCAAAGACTACTCGCATGGGATGAAATCCAAGCTCTCCCTCCTCTCAATTATCATCGGTAAACAAAAAATAATTCTTTTAGATGAACCGCTGACTTCCATCGATGTTGTGATGGCTGCCGAGATAAAGAAAATATTAAAAGAATTAAGAAAAGACCATATTTTGATTCTCTCTACGCATATGCTTGAACTCGCCAAAGAACTATGTGATGAAATAGTCATTTTAAGTGATGGAAGATGCATGCCCTTTGAACACCTAAAAAATGATGAAGATTTCGAATCCAAAATTGTTGAACTGTTAAGGGAGGACAAGAGCGGTGAATAAAATATTAACCTTTTTAATTCAATACCAGCTGATTAGTTTTTATAATGGGGCTATCTTTAAATTGCGAAGAATACCTCTTATTGGAAAAATCTTTTCGAATAAGTTATACCACTCTAAATTCTTACTTAAATGGGGAACTCCACTTTCAGTAATCTTTCAAATTATAAAACCCATTGTAACAAATATAATTTTTATCGCGCTTATCGGTCTTTTGCTTCCTACTTTTTCGAATAAGTATGTCGAATCAGAAGAGATTATGTTTTTGAGCTATGGACCCTTTTATCTATCGATTGTGATGCTAATGATGGCAGTAGCAAGTGAAGTTTATAGCGCCTTTGAAAATGCTGAAGATAAATATATGCATATCAAAATTTTTAGAGTGAATCCTAGAACCTACTCTTTAGCCAATGATCTTTTGAAATTTGGACCTAAAATCGTCGGATTTAGTATTGGGATGTTCCTCTTTTCTTTTATTTTCAAGATCACTTTACTTGAAGGCTTTTCATTTGTTATTTTTTCGATTGGACTAAGATTATTTATTAGAAGTATCTTTCTCTACTTGTGTCGCAACAATTATCCTCTCGGCAAAAAAGTGGCTAATTTTCTAGTTTTTTTCACTTGTGGAGTAGGCTTTCTTTTGGCAATAGTCGGTACTTTTATCGATTTAGGATTTAACTATGCCTTCTTTTTCTCGGTCATTTTTTTAGCCCCTGGTCTTTTAATGCTCGTTTTAACCATTATTTTCACTTTGAAAACTACTTATCTGGAACAATTTATTTTGAAGTCTTTAAGTATTAACGATTTACTGGAGTCCCAACAATTCGTTGATGAAATAGATAGCCAGTCCGCAAAAGTGGAAGATAAAGATATCCGAATAGGAAAGAATGATTATTCTGATGATCAAGGAATTATCTATATTAACAAGATTTTTTATGACCGAATTGGTTCAGTCTTTAAAAAGAAAATCCTGATTCGATTAGCCTTCATTGGCATCACTCTTGTTATGCTTAATGTCGTAAAGTATTTTGTTCCCCTCTCTCCTGCCGATGTCAAAGGGCTCTCACAATTTATTCCATTAATATTATTACTGCTTGCTAGAAGTATGTATTTAGGTGAGTTTTTTACCAAAACAAGCTTTTACTATATGGACCGTAAACTGTTAAGCTTTCATTTTTATCGAGCGAAAGAAAATATAACTACTGCTATTGTTTTTAGAACAAAACAGTTGCTTAAGTACAATCGTCCACAATTTATTGTCGCTTTAATTGGTCTATTATTCACCTATTATCATTGGGATTTATTCGATAGTCAAAGCGTTTTAGTGATGGTCACCAGTTTAATCAGTGGGTATGTCTTTATGACCTTTCATTTTCTTTTTGCTTATTATATGTTTCAACCCTTTACCAATCAAATGAAGGTAAAAAACCCTGTCTATACTGGAATTCTCAATTTTGTCCTCTATATTTTGTATTTTAGTATGGTTAGATTATCTTCCTATACTCACTATTTGGTATTCGGCTTTTTCTTATTCGTGATCTTGTATGTTGTTTTGGGTATAATGATCGTATATTTATTTGGACCCAAACGTTTTAGACTGAGATAAATACGCAAAAGAATATGCAAAATATTTATCATTTCAATAATTTCCATCTGATAAAATGACCGTTTAAAGTCCATAAATAAACCTTTTTCTCACAGCGAATAGCACTCCCTTCTAATCCATTCCACATGACTTTGAGGGGAGTGCTTTTATTTTCTCTCGCTATTTAATCTCAATCCAATAATCGCCCAGTCTATTTTAACTCTACTACATAGACCATCTATATTATTCAAACCTTCATTTATCCGTCTGTATTTGCCTACTTTTTATTCATTTGATTTTGTTTTCCCCATTGGTTAAGGAAAAAGCTTACAGTCAAAACCCTTCTTTAACCTATACACTTAACCATTTACAAAGAAAAACTAAGAATTTCCTTTATAACTTTAACATGCCTTTAAACATTATGCTATTTTGAACTTAAGCAATCACAAAGAATGGCGGTCTTAGTTGATTGGATCCTTTGCTATCAATGAAGAAAGAGAATAGCCATTTAAAATAGAGCATAGACATTTAATTTATTGAATCAATTTTGAACCCATTTTTGTTCGGATATCATGAACAACCATAAAACCAACCAGAATAAATCCTAAATACCCATTAATTCCATAAAGGACATTTACAAGATCCTTGTAGGGCAAGAAAATAGCGATTACCATTCCAATAACTCCACCCAAAATGGTTAAGATTTTATAGCGTGAGCTTCCATCTGTGGCCACACGACCCACCCCTGTCCAGAGTAGAGGAACTGCCGTGGTATAGATTCCAGCAAAAACAATAACGGCAAAAGCTTGCGCAAATACCGGGTTCACTTTATTAGCTAATACCAATGCTGGAATATCAGCCTTACCAGTTTCACCAATGTAGCTAATTAAAGCGATACAACAAATGGCTGCTGCCCCGAAAATGAATAAAGTAGATAGAAGCATTCCTGTGTTCACTTCTTTTAATTTGTTTTTTGCACCAATTTCAGATAGAAAAGCTGCAAACCACAAAATAACAAAGCCACCGTATGATGCGCCTGAAAAAAATGGATTGTCGCCGCCTACTTGAACCAAATCATAAACGCCTCGATCAATTGCGCTTACATTTTCGCTGAAGTTTGGAAAGCCAGTGATCGCAGTAATTGTTGATACAATCAGAATAAGAATAATAATAATCGGTCCTATTTTACTAAGTGCCTTGATAATTCCGTCTAATCCAAAGACAGCTGTAGCAACTACTGCAATGGTTAGAACCAATGCACCTACTCCGTTTGCTAATCCCCATTGTTGAGAGGCCGTAGCATTCGCCCCTCCACACATAACGATAAAACACATATAACAGAAAAAGGCAGAAAAATAATCAAAGAAAGCACCGATGTACTTACCGGTATAATGTTGGTATATGTCGCCGCCTCTTTCAAGTTTCAAGCGATTACCATTGGTCGCAAAGGATAAATTCGTATAGACATAAATGATTGCCGCAACAGCTATGACAATCCAAAATCGTGAGCCATAGGAAGCCTCATATTGCATTACTTCTTGCATTGTCGCAAATCCGGC
This sequence comes from Facklamia sp. P12937, assembly GCF_050409505.1. Taxonomy (NCBI): domain Bacteria; kingdom Bacillati; phylum Bacillota; class Bacilli; order Lactobacillales; family Aerococcaceae; genus Facklamia; species Facklamia sp. P12937. Next base: position 23,490 of record NZ_JBNUPI010000016.1, on the reverse strand, counting down.
CCCAATGTAAAAGGCAATACACGCGCCTGTAAATCCTAGAATCGTCCAAATGTTCATTTTTGATTTTTCCATGTTTTCCCCCTCTTTTCTACTTTCGAACATCTTGTCATTCTGAAGAAGTAAATTTTAAAAAAAAGCAGTCCATAGAACAGTTATAAAGCTATTCGATCGGGACTGCTCTTATTATTTTAGAATCTATTCACTCTATTCAAGTGGATTTAGAAGACCGTAACTTCCGTTACTGGTTGGCTCAGTGCATTTATCGCACGTTCAACCATCTTCATGCGCAATTTCTCTTCATCTTTTCGCTCCAGGGATGGATCTCCAGTAGGGTGAGGAATAGCAACTGTTGGCACAATTCGGTTCGCTCCAACAGATTGAGAAATGGTAATAATTGTAGCCATATGAACAATTGGAATACCAAAACGTTCGATTTCTTTAACGATTGTTGCTCCGCAACGTGTACAGGTCCCTCAAGTACTGGTAAGAATTACTCCGTCAACTCCCGCTTCCTTCAATTCTTTTCCTATTTCTTTACCGAATATGATGGCATTACCAACTGCCGTACCTGTACCTGTCGTGGTGTAGAATTTCTCATGAACCTTACCAATTTTGCCTTCTTTTTCCATTATTCTAAGAGAGTCTAATGGAAGAACACGATCTGGCGATTCATTACAATAGATAGGATCAAAACCACCATGAATGGTGATGAAATCGCCTGTAAGGTTAGCATGATCTTCGATATTGTATTTACCCCATTTTTGAGCAGAGGCAGACTGAATCCGATCGGGATTTCCTACCGGTACAATCCCTCCAGTAGTTACCAAAGCTATTGTGGCTTTAGTTAAGTCCTTAATTGGAGGGGCTGGCTCAACCAAGTCAAAGCTAGGCATTGGCATTTCAGTTTTATATTCTTCGTTGTTCAAACGTTTCATCAGCATCTCAACCGCACGAACGGCACCGATTTTATCGGAAAAGCCTGTAATACGCTTACCTTGCTTGAAGATCCCATCTTCTTCAGGAATAACTTGCTCGCCTGCTAATAATTTCTTAGCAACAGCCGCCATTTTAGGTAAGGCAGATCGCATATCAACTGCACTATTTCCAGTTGGAACGGTATATGCTTTTAGTCTGGTAATTTCAAGACCTGGGTTTTCTTCATACATACCTGATACTACAGGGATATCGTATTTATCCACCACGAACTGAGCAATTAAGGATGAAGCCACCCCATAGCGGCCCGCATTAAAGGAGGGGCCGACTACTACTAAATCCGGTTGAATCTCATCCATTGCTTTCTTAAATTCAGCTAAAGCTGCTTCATTGTTTTCATTGATATAGTTATCGCCACAAATAAAAGTCGCGACCACTTTACCTGCATCGCCCAACTCCTTTTCAAATCCTACGGCAGGTCCGACTGTCCCTTCCTTTAAAACGGGAGCAAAGTCGGCATTGTCTTCTCCACCAATCTGGCCAAAAAACTGATTCAAATAATATAAGATTCTTTTTTCCATTGTCTTCCTCCTCGTTCTAATACTCAGTGACCATCAAATTATGATATCCGATCTCTGAAGTGGCTCCAATCACAGCATTTAATTCACACTTCATAACACCGGTTTCAGCATCATAGGCTCCAGCCCATCCTCCTGCCAAATTGGCAATCGCTTCTGGATCTCCCAGGATACGGTCCGCTTTTGGTAATGTTACAACGTGAGAAACGTTTCCTGTTGATATTACAGCTTTTGCTTCTGGTTTTGAGTCTGCGAGTGGTTGACTGGCTCCATCCCAACCAGAACATTCATCTGTAATCAGAACAGCTTTTATCCCTTGTTTTTCTAATCGTTCAGCAATCATGACTAAGTCAGAGTCTGGATTTCCATATCCTTCTTCCGATACAATCACCCCATCTGCCCCCAACTGCTTGCATAATTTAGCAGTGAAATCACACGATCTAAATTTTCCTTCTAAGGTTGTTAGTTCTGGAACCATAACCACACCAAGGAAATTAATTTCTTTGCCGTGTTTTTTCAAAAGTTCTAAGATAACTGGATTGGTTTGATGTTGATAAGTCGTAATCTTATCGCAAGCTGCTACACAGTTGCCCGAAACGACTGCTCCATCCAGTTCTTCCAGCGGATGCAGAAGTGTTGGAATAATATTTTTAGCATCCACTCCATAGATATAAGAGTCATGGAGAAGCCCTTGAGTGATGAGCATCTCAGCATAGACTACCTTAGGAAGATCTGGATATTTAGCTGTTTCTTCTGGATTTGATCCTACTTCAAACGTTTCGATTTCATAGACTGGAGCATCTTTTGCAAACTGTCCGACATATTCAGAGATTAACAGACCTGCCATTCGAACTGCTAATTCATGTTCATGAGCTGTTAATCCGTCGACTACCGATAGATCCACCACTAAATTAAAAGTCTTGGAGAAGGGCGTCCATTTTGCTCCTTCTCCCCACATATCAATCACACCTTCTTGGAAGCCGACAATATCTCCAATTGTAACGATAGCAACGCCTTCTAATACGTTATAAGCTCCATTCCCAAGCTGGCCAGTCTGCGAAGTTATCCCAGCAAATCCAGGAACACCTTCTACTTTTACCCGTGGTTCAATGACATCTTTTACAGGGATGATGCGTGTCTTTTCACCTGGTTTAGCGATATCGACAGTAACCTCTTTAATATTGTCCAAACTCTTAATATAATTGACTAATTCTTCGCGATTTAAAACGAGTTTTTCTCCTACTACTTCATTTTTATCGCCAAAGACAACATCATTAATTTTTACTTTACGTCTTTCTAGTTTCAAATTGATTCCCTCCTATTTGTTAAAACGATCTCCCAACTCACTTACCTCTTTAAGAGCTACTTTTAAAAGCTCGTAATCAATAAATTCGTAATCCTCCTTATTCTTGTAATCCACTGTATGGGTAGCTAAAGAGTTTTGTAAAAGTTCTATGCTATTTTCAATTGCCAAAAGAGACTGAGTGTTATCTCCTTCTGGTTTATCTGATATCAAGATCGACCGTACGGGAGAAAAATGCATCCGACCACTGGCGGCCAAAGGAGATGTCATTAAATAATGTCCTTTGTGAATCAAGTCACGTGCCTTTTTCAAAACAGCTAATTGATCACCTTCAACCAAGATTATGTTACCGCTTTCATTGACGGTTATATTATTCGTTAAAATCATATCACCACCTCTATCTTTTCACTTTTAATGAAGACAATGCTAACGCTTACATCCAATAATAAATTGTGGGTTGAAACCATCTCATCACCTCACTGATATACTAACTGTTTTTCAGATGAATGTCAATTGTATTTAGATAAAAATTTTGATTTATTTAAAATAAAAATTTACATAAAAAAACCTTAAGATCTTTTTACTAAGACCTTAAGGTTTTTAACTATATTTCATTCACTCTTAAAAGAGAGATTCTTTAATTCTAGAAAGAAAGTCTTCAATATGTTCGTAAGCATATTGTTCGGCTGCCTCTTCATCTTGATCTTCAATCGCTTGCACGATTTTACGGAAGGTTCTGGTAAAGATAGTCATATCATCAAAGTAATCATTACAATAATGCCACAATCTTTCGGTATGTAAATGAAGATGAGCTAGTGTTTCTTTTAACCATCGATTATCACAAGCTTGAAAAATAATTTGATGGAATCGTTCATCTTCGTTGATAGCCTCTTGATAACTTGCTGTAGTAGAATAAGATTCTAAATTTTTAATAATTTGCTTCAACTCTGCTAATTGTGAGGGGGTGATCCGTTTTACGGCTTGACGAGTCGCATAGGGATCTAGTTGCTTTGTTACATCAAATAGCCCCTTGATATTACGAAAATCGATAGGAGCAACTTGTGCTCCAAACCTTGGCACAATATTAATGAGATCATCTCGCTCTAGCTCTTGCAAGGCTGATCGAATCGGTGAACGACTTACGCCAAACTCTTCAGCTAGATCAACTTCATTGAGTATTTTTCCGGGTTTATATTCAAACTCAATGATGCGACGCTTCAATTGATTATAGATACTTAAATTTTTCTGATCCAATCTTCTTCACCTCTTAGCTATCAAGCCATTCTGTATAATACTATACATAGACCTCACTTATTATAACCTCAATCTTTGAGGAAAATCAAATATTCTTTTACTCTAATTATTCCAAAATACTATCCGCTGTGCCATCAAAGCAATTTGTTAAATTATAATCTATAATCGCCCGAAAACACTCATAATTGACATAGTTTCTTTCAAATTGCTAACTCTTTATCATTGAAGTTATATTTTTTCTAATCCTTATTCTATACTGACTCTTTGCGAAATTACTTAGTGGAATGTAAGAAGTATTGTTAAACATTTTTTGAAGATAGAAGAACCTTTAATTATATAACATAAACAGTCCATTGCCCTAATTTAAATTGAAATAATAACATTTATTTAACGATGAATCTTTTTGATGGCTTACAAATATTTAAATAATAACAATAGTGGTGCCAACTAATGATGACCTCTTTTTTAAAATTTTTACTCAAACTAGAGTATACAGCATATGAAACGTTACAAAGAATTGCTTCACATTCTTTAAACTAGTACTACACTATATTTAAACAATTTAATTATTCCAAATTGCTATTATTATGGGTTACATAATTAAATTTTAGTCACTGAGTAAATAAAACTTTTGCTGCGCCCTAAAGTTAAACCAAAAACCTAACTAATTAGTGTACATATCTCATTACTCTTTTCTATGAGTTTCTTAGACATTAACAATTAGCACTGATTCTTTGCCCGCCGGTACCTCACTTACAATTTTTCCTTTTTCAAAAAATACTGCTCCACCTCTTGCTATCTCATATCCTTCTCCATCAAGACAATACGAATTTACATATAATACTTTATCTCCACACTTGAAGGACTGTTCAGAGTATTCCTGTTTAATTTTTGTATTCCATTCTCGAAAGTTGAAATCTGTGTATACGGGCCAGAGAATAATATCTGTATTTAAATTTTTTAGTGCTAAACAATTTTGTTCCTCCCATAGATCTCCGCATAATCCAACCGAAAACGTTTTTCCTAAATAGTCAAATTGACTAAACCCTTTCCCTTCAACATAATGACAGTCAGCAATTTTTTCTTTCCATCCTGTAGATACTCTTCGAAAATTGTTCAGCGCATTTCCGTTTTTATCTAAAGTTAATTGACTGCTATATATTTTATCCCCATCTTTTTCGATATAGCCAAAAGAAACAGCAGTTTGATATTCTTTTGCAATAAAACCAATTTGACGAATTAAATCAGAATCTTGTGTTAATGCAACCTTGTTATCTTTTTGATAATTCCAATCCAAACATTCAAACCCTTGAAGATAACTTTCTCCGAAAAGTACTAAATCTGCTTCTTCTGAGTATTTTTTTAAAACTTCGATCATTTTATTTTTATTATATTCTGTGTCATTTGTTATAAAACCTACCGCAGCTAAAGCAACTTTCATATTTGTACCTCCTCCAATATATTTTAATTAAATGCTACATACTTCATTAAAAGCGCGATTGATGTGTTTTTTAGAAATTTTAACTATGCTTATTACCCATTCTTAAAAAGTGATTCTTAGTATTTTTTCCTCTCAATCACCAACAGTAATAGAAACTATTCTTTATTCTACCTCTCATTTCGTTTCACATGTTACTGTTTTCAACATCATTAAAATACTCATTCCACATAGACCAGCACATATTTTTACTAACCCTTTCAATTTTATTTCTATAAAATAATAATATCAGAGTATATCGTCTATATTCAATGCCTATCGTTCCTTAACAATTATTGGTTTAGAGCATAAAAATAACTACATCTATTTACTTTTTACAGCAAACACATAATTAAGAAGACTTTATACGATCCATAATGATTTGACACTAACGTACGAAGCGGTTCAAAATATCAGTGAATATTCAGAAAAAAAGATGTCTTTAATAATATTTTTCATCCGTGGTCAATCAATTAATGGGAAACCAACGAAGAGAATACATTCAAGCCAATGGTTACGAACGCGCATATAAGTATCAAAGCCAACAAAATGGTTATTATGAACCCTGCTTACAAGGAACTGAACACATCATTTCTGACACCTATAAAGAGTTATTGTTTGTGGCTCGCAAGACATCTACCAGCACAAGTTGACATAGGTGCTAGGTTCACCGTTTAAAAAATACCTTTGCAACCCTTCCTAAAAAGAACTCTACACTCTTCAAAGAAACCGTTAAAACCCATTTTAAGTTTACGGATATGGACTCAAAACAAGAGACTAAAAATAGATGCATCAGTAACTCTATTGATCAAAAAATTACAAAAGCCTGTGAGATTTTAGATAATGGTTTTGAAAATGTCTTTCAATATACAGTAATTAGTAAAGGAAACAATCGACTAAAACTAACAACTTTCTTAAAAGATTACGCTAAGAAGCACGTCGAAGATAAAAAATTATTAGTCTCTTTCTTAACCGTTCATCAGCCAATCGGTTAATTGGAGCTGTCATGATAAACACACATGACGAATGACTCAGTTCTACAAGAAAGTATAGCATGTCTTTTCAATAAAAGAAGATAGAATCATTGTATAGTTTTTTTACACTAGATTATGGACTTGACTCTTCTGATCTAGAAAAATTCGTATAATATTTGTAGTTTTTCTATTTATCTACTATCATTTTAGCCTCCACAATACCCTAATTTGTACTAATGGTATAATTAGGATCCGTGATTTAAAACTATGTACTTACCTACATTTTTTTCGCTGAATAACCAACTCTTCTCACACAAAAGTGCTCCTATCAAATTCATTTAAAATGAATTTGATAGGAGCACTTTTTTTGTCGAATAGTTTTAGTCCAATACTAAGCTCATCAAGTTTTATCTCGTTAATTATCATAGAACTATGGTATGTTTATCATTTATACTTGCTCATTCAACTTGGTACGCTAAATATTCTACAGATATTAAATCTACTGCCATATAAATTAACAAAATAACTTCTCATGTCTTGACGATTTCTTCTACTTAACCATTTGTTAACCGTTTACGAATAGACGAAGAAGAAAATTCGACTACTAGGATGAGCACAACGAGTCCTACTAGAATGGCTCCTACTTGCGACCAACGGTTGGAGGACATGGCAAATTTAAGGGGTGCACCAATTCCTCCCCCTCCTACCAGACCTAAAATAGAAGCATCCCTTAAATTCATATCGAAGCGGAAAATAATTGTTGATAGTAAACTAGACCATAATTGAGGAATAATCCCACAACGAATCTTCTCGAAAGTATTGCAGCCAGCTGCATCGAGCGCTTCTAAAATGGATTTATCCATATCGTCAATGGCTTCACTAAATAACTTGGTTAACATACCAATGGAAGTCACTGAGATCGTCATAACGCCTGCAAAAGGTCCTGGACCCGTCACCCGAATAAACATTAGACCATAGACAAAGGCTGGAATGGTTCGAATAGCCATCACCAAAAAACGGGTCATCACTACAACAGGAACCGGAACCACTTTACTCGATGCTAGAAAAGAAAGAGGAAAGGAGAAGACTGCTCCGACCAGAGTCCCTAAAAAGGCGATCGCCATCGTCTCCAATAATAAATAAGGAACCGACTGTTTCGTAAGATTAAAAAGCAGTTCTCTGTCTGGGTTAACAATTCCTTGGATGATACTTACAGCAAAAGTGATGCCCCGCTTAGCAAGCCCCACTTCATTAATGGTTGAAGCAGACCAGATGACTAGCCCAACTACTAACATCGTCCAAGCAAGTGCTTGCCAGCGATTCGTATCTTTACTTTCATACATTTGATTAATTTTATCTACCATGACTACCTCCTATGTTAACCTTGCTCTTAGATAGCGACTGATACTTTCAATCACCACTACCGTTAAGAACAGACAAAGCAGGATCATTCCGACATTCTGATATTCTCGCCAACCTAGATTCTCATCGAGAATAATGCCGATTCCTCCTGCCCCAACATAACCTAAAATAGCAGCGTGGCGAACATTTCCTTCGAAAGTGTATAAGGCTACTGACAGATAAGTTGGAAGCACTTGCGGTTTAATCGCTCCGAGAAAACTATACATTTTATTCGCTCCTAAGGCTTCCATGGCTTCATAAGGCAACATATCCGCTGTCTCAATGGCTTCATAAAGTTGTTTAGCTATGAAAGAAAAGGTGAATAAAGCAATTGCCAAGGTCCCTGCAAAAGTCCCCAACCCAAAAATATAAGTCAAAATCAAAGCGGTCACTAAGGTTGGTAAAGTTCTGATTAGACTCAACAATAGTTTTAAAAGACTAGTTATCCAGTGATTTCTAGTTAAGTTAGTGGCAGACCACATGGCATAAGGTATCGCTAAAAGCGCACCAATAAAGGTCCCCAGTACAGACATTTTAATCGTATCGAGCAGCGGAGGGATTACCTCATTAAAATAAGCCGTATTGGGTGGTACCATCCGTTTTAAAATAACAAAGAATTCCTCACCACGCTTGATTAAAACTTGTAAATCAAAACCAGTCATTTTAGCTGATAAATAAATCAATAAAGTAATCAATAAAACAATTAACAAGGTAAAAGAGCGCTTCTTATACACCTTCTTGCCATTTGAAAGCACTATTTCTTTGGGACGCATAAATGAAAGTATTGGATTATTCATAGGAGTCACGTTCCTCTTCAGTGCTTTGTCCTTTATAAATATGGTTTAGGACTTCTTGGGTGACTTCATTTGAAGGCCCATCATAAACAATTGCTCCTTCGCGAATGCCAATAATCCGATCACAATATTCAAGCGCCAATTCCACATGATGAATATTGATGATGACGGTGATGTTGTCTGTTTGATTGATATTCTGGAAATCTCGCATCACTACAGCAGCGGTGACTGGGTCCAAAGAAGCAACAGGCTCATCGGCTAAAATAATGCGTGGATCTTGCGCCAAAGTCCTAGCCAGAGCCACCCGCTGTTGTTGACCACCCGATAGTTGGTCGACTCGCGTATAGGCCTTATCAAGAATTCCTACCCTGTCCTAAGCTTCCAAGGCTTTTATTTCTTCTTCCTTCTTGTAATAGCCAATCAAGACGCGCCAAAAAGGGATATCAGGGACAAAAGCCGATAAGACATTGGTGATGACTTTTGCACGAGTTACTAAGTTAAAAGACTGAAAAATCATCCCGATCTTACGTCGGAACTGACGCAAGCTCTTACCTTTTAAGCCACTCACATCCACCCCATCAACCGTTAATTTTCCTTCTGAAATGGAATGCATTTTATTAACCGTTCGAATGAGAGTGGACTTACCTGCACCCGATAAACCAATAATGCCAACGAATTCTCCTTGATCAATCTCCAAATTAATATCTTGTAATGCTAATACACCTTTTGGATATCTTTTATAAACTTGTTCAAATTTGATCATTGCCTTCTCCTTTTTTAATCTTTCAACTAAAGAAACACCCACCGTCCAGTGGGTGTTTTGTTTTAGACTATTTGTCGGTATTTATTATTCACCTTGTTCACGTAGAATTTTTTGCGCTTCGCGTTCTGTTTCATAATCTTCAGCTTTGGCGGGTTTGTAGCCTTCGTGACTGTAGATGGCAATGACTTCTTTACCTTCTTCGGTTTCAGCAATATTAATGAAAGCATTTTGAAGGGCTGTTTTTAATTCGTCTGTCATTATCTCTGAAGTCTTACTTACAGAAACAGTGTCATTGTAAACATTAGGAGTAACGCCAATGACATTTGTCTCTTCCCAAATGCTCGCTTCGCGTCCCATATCTTCCATCCATGCATCGACATTATCACGACGTAAGTCAGCAAAACCAACCACTACGTCTACTTGTTCGGATGCTAAACGTGCAATGGAAGAAGGATAGGAATCTGCTTGAACGACATTTGATAAGTCAGAAATTTGTTTACCATCGAATTGGTTTCCTAACCAAATGGAAGGATAAATGTAACCTGATGAAGAAGAGGAGGACATGACTGACCACTTAGCAGAGTCTAAGTCTTCCCATGTTAATTCTTCGCCATTGTTTACTTTCTCAGCTAATTCTTGGCCTTTTTCAGAAGGTCCTGCAATAATTAAGCCTTTGTAGTAAGACACTTGGTCTTCAATTAATTCAGTCGCTTGTCCGTCATTCCAGTCTGCTGGATTCTCAGAGTCTTTCGATAAACCTTGACGAGTCGATGTAAGAAGGACGTCCACATCGTCTTCGAACAAGACATATGTTCCGCCAGGAATTAAACCAACATCAATCGTTCCTGCAGCCATACCTTCTCCGACTGCTTCATAAGATGTTCCGACAGTAATTTCGACATTCTTAACATCAAATCCTTCTTTAGCTAACTCATCAATCAAGAGCTGTTTCAAAGGTTCTGTTGTTGTAATAATTTCTTCGGGATCACGGGATGGAACAAAAGCAACTTTTAACGTCTCAATTTCAACTGCTTCTTCTTGGGCATTTACAGTAAATACATTTAAAAAAACACTTGCCAGTAGAGATAGGACCATTAATAGACTAAACTTTTTCTTCACAGATGTTACCTCCAAATATTTGATAGCTCAATTATAACGAACTAAGTAAAGTAGAGCAACTTGCTTGTTCAATTTTACATAAAGTTTACAGTAGGTAAGGGGCCATTCAATCACTCTCCTGTTATCATGTGTTTTTTTAATACTATTTTCTCATACTAAGAAGATATTTTTATTTTCGTATAAAATAAATTTGACAAAACTCTCTACATTAAAAAGCTTTTATTATTGAAACAGCAAAATCAATAATTTCAATTCCATAAAACTGACTAATGAAAACCTAAATAAGGTTGTGCATTTTCTCCCTTACAATCTGGTTTCCTTAGGGGTCTTTAGAATTTGATTTTCTAGTCTACGAAAAGTAATATAAGTTTCTGTTAGAAAGTTACCACTACCGGGTGTAAAATCATGAGCAATTTCAGCGAATACAAAAGTGGATGTAGTTTATTCCTAACACATTACTAGAGCTTTTATTATTAAACCCAGGTGTTTTCTGTATATTTCCTTTGTTTTAGGTGAATTGTTAATGATTAGGAGCGCACTTATCACAAAAATCGTTTCCACCATCATTTTCCCATGTTAGTCCACATCCACAATCTGGACAATAATTTTCCCAAATAAGATCTGGATAATTAATGATTTGTCTACCTTTACTATTTAACGTTCTCTGCGTAAGTTTTTGTGCTGTATCTACTTCAATGCTATCTACTTCAAATTCTGGATAAGAATCTTCGTCTTCATTTTCATACTCATAGTGTATACGTGCAACTATCTCAATTTTTTTATTGTGATTTTCTTTTATTAAACCATATTCCATTGTAGCGTATTCTTTATCATCAGAATCCCAAATAGAGTTCTCTAAATCAAAAAATGTACAGTTAATTACAATTTCTACTAAACACTTTAAAGCAACTACTATTTCATGCTCTTCAGAGTTATAATCTATAACTACAGAGCTTAACATTTTGAAGCTCAGTTTCATCATATTCATATCCACCGATAATGCCTTTACGATCATAATCAAACCCGTCAATTTCGATGTTTTGTGAATTATCAAAAATTGTTCTTTAATTTCCTCAGCAAACCTATAATTAATACTATTGATGTACTTTAAAGCTTGTTGAGCGATAAGTTTATCCGTATTAATAAGATTCAATAATTCATCTATACTTTTATAAAGATAAATTCCTTTTATGTCCTCAAAATCTTTATCTCCACTTATTACATATATGGGTTGATAATCTTTTTTCTTAAACTCTTTAACATTGAAATATTAAAAGCATCAGGAAACTCGTGCTTCTTCTTACCTGTTCCGAATGGCTTTCTGTTATTAAAATAATCATTTAGTATAGTTTTTAATTCAATACTATCTAAATCTAAATATGTTACTTCTGCCTCATTTAAATAATTATGAAATTGATTTAGCGCTTCTTGAACTACCTCTTCAGTATCCAATTTATTAAAACTATCAGCATACTTACTGTTTCTAAGAATAGCTATTTCTCTGCTATTAAAGTTTTGGTTTATTTCATTGTTTTTTTCAACATTTTCTTTTATGTGCTTATTTGCCTCTCCAACAATTATCTCACTTGTAAGAAAATTGATAGCACCCTTTTTAACTTGTTTTTTTAGCAATCCTAATCTACTTTTATCACTTATATCAAAACTTTGACTTTCAAATATTTGTGTATCAACAAAAACATTTAATGGAAACTCTAATTCTTCTTTACCTTCCAATTCTTCCTCCTTTTTAATAATTAACAAATTATATCTATTCCAATACGCCTTTTAGAACAATCGTGAGCCATAATTGGTCTAAAAAATACACCAATCCTTATTTTGTATCTATAGTACGTGGCTTGAAAGCCAGTGTTCATCGTTACTATCTGCCGTTGTCATAATTATGACACGAAACCCGGGGCTTTTTATATTCAATGAACAATTTAGGTTTACACAAGATATTCTACACTATGTAGCTAAAACTAAGCCTAATTGTACATATAGTTTATTATTTTCTAATTTCTTCCACCGGATAGCATTGATAAAACATCTTGGCTAATTTATTTATTTCATCTTTAGCCCCAACCTTACCCAATGCCCAAAAAACTAACCCTATTGATTCTAAATCACTAGCAAAACTTTCAAAACTATCTATTATTATTGGCAGTATTGAATCATCTTCAAGTCTTCCCATTGCATATGTAGAGTCATAAGGGTATTGGTTTATTATTTTTATTGTATTTTCTTCTAATACTCCTTCAATTAAAACTTCAATTATACGAGTTCTCCAATATCCTTCTTCAATTTCAGATAAAACAAAATTCAAATCCTTTGGTTCTAGAAAACCTACTTTATAATTTCTAGCAATAAGCTCCAAAATTCTTTTATCAAAGGTCTCTCTATACAATTCTAATAATTTGTTAATACTTTCTTTGCACTGAGAATTTCTTTTAAAATAATCAAACCCTACTTCTCTTCTAGCTTTTCTTCTATGCTTAAAACAAGACATTGCATATTTATAAGAGATTTCACTTGGCAATATTCTAAGTAATTTTTTAAGTAAGCTATCACTTTTATACCTATATTTAGATGGAATTTCTTCCCCTTCTTTAATCGTTCGTTCAACTAAAGAAATTAAATACTCTATTTGGATATCAGTGTATTTTTTTAAATAAATATAGTCTCCAATTCTATTTAAAATATTTTCACAATGATTGAAAATAGAAAAAGAACTTATTTTTAACAATTCAATTAACTCATTTAAAGTAAGGCAATTAAACTTAGCTCTCTCTATATCTTTTTCAATTTTTTTAATCTTTGTCTCTTGAGTATCATATTTACTAAATCTCATATATATTCTACTTTCTTTTTCTCCTATTTTAAAAATTCTCCTTCTGCTGTTTTCCCGTCTATCTTAATCATCCATTCAAACCTACCCCTTCTTATAACTGAAGTTAAGAGAACAGGATTATCTGCTTCCTTTTTACCTATTACTTTATCTATTTCCCAATGTCCTAATTCTTACGTTATTGCCAATATTAAAAACAATTTCTAATATTAAATTTTAATCAAACCTATATACATACATTTTCAAAGTAGTATTCTAAAAAGCACATCAATCCATATTAAATTTCTTAATAGAGCGCTTAAAAGCTAGTGTTCACCGTTACTATCTACCATTATCATAATTATGAAATGAGACCCAGATGATAAATCTTATAGCTTTTATTAAAGCTAAATAAAACATGTGGTTAATATCTTACAATCCAAAACTATTTGGAGACATTTCAATTCCCAACATATTACAAAACTGAATTCCAAATCTTATAAATTCAAAAGAAACAGACGTGACTATATTATCATTTAGAATATAACCTTCTTCAATAGGATTTGTTATACAATTATTCCAATCCTTCATATATTTAAGATCAGCCTCACTGTATCCCTCCTGTAGCAAACCTTCTTTATCTGTTCCTATCATAAAAGCCTTGCCATTTAATATGCCGGCTCTTACCAGCAAAATAGGAGCAATAGAAATGGCACCTATTATTTTACCTTCAAACTTTTTAATAAATTCAATTATTTCATGATCTTCAACTGCTGAACGTATATCAACCGCACCGGGTAATAAGAGACTATCATATCTCTCTATGTTTAAATCATAAATTGTTTGATCTGGGAGAACTTTTAGACCTTCTTCACATTTAACTATATCTTTAGTTTTTGCAAATACATCAATCCTTCTACCATTTAAGGCCAAAGTTTCTAATGCCACACTTATTTCAAAATAACAAAATTGATCATATATAAGCACTGCTGTTTTGTTCATTAGTTAACCTCCACATATTTTGCTATGTTTCATTTCTCCAGTAGAAGCCTAGAACCCAGTCACCATCGCTACTATGTACCGTTGTCATAATTATGACACAAAACTCACCTGTGAAATCATAAAGTAATATCAACACTTATATATACTAAGTTTTCTAGATATTCAGGTGGACTGTTAATCCAATAAACTGGGATTTGTAGAACTAAAACTTTTCTAAATACTTTTTACCATTTTTATATTGTTGTATCGGGTTCCATCTTTCAAAATGTAGGCATTAGGAGTTTCTCCCACTTGGATGAATCCGCATTTCTCATAAAGAACCCTGCCTCTTTCATTACCTGAGAAATAGTCAAGCTCAAGTTGGGAAAGGCCCCATTCTTTAGCATAGTCTTCGAGAACTTGAAGTAACTTCTTCCCTATTCCTAAGTTCCAGAATTCTTTTAGCACAGCAAGGGCAACATTTCCTCGATGGCGCATTTTCTGTTTTCTTAGTCTTGTTATTGTGCCGTTTGCAATCAGTCTTCCATCCATTTCAACAACAATCATAAGTGTATTATCAGATTCATTAAAGCCTTTGATCATTTTTGCTTCCTCTTCAACAGTTATGGTTATTTCTTCTGGATAGGAATTCAAAAAGTCAGATTCTCCCATAATGGTTTTCAAATATTCAACAGTTTCTGCAGCGTCTTTTACTTGAATCTCTCGAATTTTGCAGATTCTGCCATCTTTTAGTTTAAAATTTTCTGGTGTATATTTCATATTTATCCCCCACATAAATTTAAATTTGTACTTTTTCCTAGTATTATTTTTAGAGGAAAATAATCATCTGTTGCTCTAAAAAGCACTTAACTCGACATTTCGTTTCCTTAGTAGAAGGTTTGAACCCAGTTTTCATCTTTACTATTTGCTCTTTTCATAACTTTGACACTAGATTCGGGTGAAAAATATTACGCAATATCAATGGTTGTAGATTCAAACTCTTCATTGTTTTAGAAGAGTTTGTTACTTAACAAACTGAGATTGGTTAGTTTTAAATTACTTATTAAGATATTCTAAGAAACGTTTTTTTAATTGTTCGATTACATCTTCATTATCAATAAAATCTTCAAAAGCTAGCATTTCATACTTTTGTCCCTCTTCTCCAAATTTTATATTCTCGATTTGACTATCACATATATTAGCAACCATAAAAACTGATTTTTCTCCTGCATTTGTGATGCTTTCATGGTATTTGGTCCATACAATATTTGATTCAGAAATATCAATAGCTAATTCTTCTTTAACCTCTCTTCTCATAGTTTCATATGGTGTTTCTTCATTTTCTCTTCCACCACCAGCTAAATCCCACATATTAGGATAAGGAATGTTTGGGAGATTATCTCTTAAAATAGTTAATACTTTCCCTTTATTAATGAGTGCTACTTTAACACCTATAAAATTCATTTGATTCATGATTAAACCTCCTCAATCTAATTATGTTTTTGCTCTTTTAAATTTTAAGAATAAACTAACTCAATAATCACTCTAAAAGGTAGATCATTCTTTAATTTGTTTTCCTAGTAGAAAGTTTTTAAACTCAACATCAATTACCGTTATTTGCATTATGGCTAATTATGACACGAAATCGAGCAGTAGTGCCTAAAAATTTAGATCCAGCCAATTTATTTTGCAACTATATAAGCCTTTTTTTAGTGCAGATAGTTTTTACAAAAATCGCTTTTTTAAATTCTTCGTGTAAATCATCCATGAATTAATAATTGCGATAAAATTGTTATAGTACTCACAACAATGATTATATAAATCTCGTTCTTATTCTTACTCTCTTTCAAAATCAAATTTGAAAACATTACTCCATAAAGCGATGTAATATTCAAGAAGATCCAAGCAATTGAAGAAATATTAGAAGATGTCACAAAAACAAATGTTATTTGTGCAATACACGTTAAAATTGCTCTAAAAAATAAAGATTATCGAAAGAGTTTTTATTGTGTCTTTTCCAATCAGTTTGATTTAAGGTTGGAATCAAACTTATAAAAGATACAAAAAATCTTAATATTAAAGTACTTACTGTAAATAAAATCAGTGAATCAATATTTTTTATAGTCTCCAACCAAAAGAGGAAATAAGCAAGCTTGTATAACTAACGGTGGAACAATAATAATTACTCCATGTAATAATGTTTTTAAATCACTTTTTTTCTTTACCCAAATAATAATTATGATAGTTGTTAAGATAGAAATGAAATAATTACCAAAATTTATTCTTCCTGTCGTAAAAAATAAGGCTAAAGGAATAAAAAAACAGCTGTTTTTGATACGATCGCCGATTCAAAAATGGATAAGCGTTTAAATAGTTTTGAGTATCCTACTGCAACAATTTGTACTAAGATGCTGTAAATGATTATTTTATAATTAAGAATCATAGTAAACAGATCATTAACATTTATATAAAAGAACGAAATTATTATGAATAATAGCGTATATAAATTGTTTGAAAAATTAACTTTTAACACAGATTGTTTTTTATACCCTATTTGATACCTATCAATCACACTTATTAATCCTCTGGACATTGCTGAAATGGTTGAAAATAAAATAATGTAGAAATATGAATCCAAATTTCAATTCTCCTTTATGTTTTTTTAAATAACATAAAATTTTTAATACTCTACTCCCATGATAAGATATTCTTTATGAATATAGAAGAGTAAATTAATATGAACTTTGACAGTACTGCAACTTCTTTTCAGACAATATTTCTAAATAGGTTCAATTTTAGTTGCTTCCTTTTCCAATCTCTCGATAGTCCGATTTCAGAATTTATCTTTATATGTATTGACTTATTCAGTTCGACGATATACAATCGGACTATACATTTAAACTGAATAGTTTAACGATATAAAGGAGCTAATATTATGCCTAGACACCCAAGTTTACCCTTAACAGAAACGACTTATTTAATTTTGTTGTCACTAATAAAACCTGCACACGGCTATGTAATAATGCAAGAAGTTGATCGGCTTAGTAATAACAATGTAAAAATTGCGCCTGGCACCATGTATGGTGCCTTAGATAATTTACTAAAACAAGGTTGGATTAAAGAGGTAAAAAGCGAAGACAAACGTCGCAAAGTCTACCAAATTACTAAATCTGGTTATGATGTCATTGAAGCTGAAACAAAGAGAATGCACGAATTACTTAACTTAGCAGAGGAACTGATGGGAGGAGAAAGCTAAAATGAAACAAATTATAAAAAGGAAAGTATTCTTATTCAAAGATTTAGACAAACAAGAAGCTGGATTAACTCCTTTAGAGAAGAAGGTTATCGCTTTATAAATAAAAAGTTCCCTGCTTGCTTTGTGTTTGAAAAGATTGATGACAAAGCCCCTATTACTCGGATCGATTATCGTGAATTTGAGAAAGCGAGTGAATATCAAAACTATATTCAACTTTTTAGTGATATGGGTTGGACAGTTGTTTCAAGCAGTAAAAATTCCGGTGTACACTACTTCCAGCAAAATGATCCTAATTCAGAAGACTTTATTTATTCAAATAAAGAGTCCTATGCTGAAATATACAAGCGTTACGGCCAACAGGCGGTGAACTGGTCTATTATATTTTTGTTTTTCTTTACTATCTTTTCTACTGGAGGTAACAGTTATTCACTTTTTAAACCAAAGACTGCATTTTTTACACCTGGCTTATGGGAAATGACCGGCTGGCAGTTCTGGTCTTCCTTTATATTTGAAATTCCTTTTGCATTAATGAGACTACTCTCTAAAGTTATTTGGTTGGTATTAGCAGCATGGATGGGGTTTGAAGCTTTTGTAAATAAGCGTAAATATAATGACTTAATTCATAATAGCAATTAATATTTTTGAAAAAACATCAAAGACGACAGTGATGAATTATTACTGTCGTCTTTCTTCATATATGTATTCTTTATATTAGTTCTTCAATATATTCTTATTTTAATAACCTTATAATGATAGATTTTGTTACTCTAACTTTCTTTTATGATAGTTAGTGGATCTTTGACAATTAATCACAGGAAAATAATCTGATCGATTTTAATGTGTCTTTTATTACTTTGATTCTTTTTATTCTATTAAGACTAAATATATAATCTAAACAACACATCAAATCCCATTTCGTTTCTCTGTAGAACTAAGAAATGGCCTTCCTCTTCCAAATAACCATTGCAAGTATTACTATCATTATACTAATAGTAAATATCAGTACTATTCTAATGTTGGATATCTCAGGCATAGTAAATAATAAAGCATTTGTATTTTTAGGAGCAAACCATTGCGCTAGCATTAAACCTATTGAAACTAAAAAAGCCAAAGAGATATTATTACTAAAGCTAAAGAACAGTAAACCTATTACACCTATGATTACTCCAATCGAAAGGCTATGAAATACCACCCTCATTAAGCTATAACTTGTTGCACCACTATTTATTAAATAGATATAGCTAAAAGTCATTCCCCCGTAAAAAAACAGCCTAACAATGCCTCGCAACACATATATGTATTCAAGCATCGTATTTCTCATTAAAAGAAGATCTTTTATTGGACTTTGACACTCGGCATAAAATAATGTTACAAAAGAAAAGATTCCGGATAAAGGTAAAAATCGTTCGACAATCATCGCTTCATTAGTAGTGTCTAAATTCTTTACCCCAAAAGCAAAGTAAGTGATCCCCATGATAACTAGATAGACAAACACTTCTAGAGGAAAATTATGCTTTAACTCTAGCTTCAATTGAGAGATTGTTTTTGAAAGCATAATCTCCCCTCCTTCTTCTTTCATATAAAAAGGATGTAACGATTATTAAAAAAAGTGCTAGCCCTATCCAAATGCCTCTCCCCACTAGAAAAACATTGACCTTACTATCAAAATACGCTTGATTGCCCACAGAGTTATATCTAATGAGAAGGCCATACCCAATATTATAAAAAACATTTGTGGAAGATGACATCATGTAAACCAAGGAAAAAATAGGTCCTAGAAATCCTAATAAAATACTATGACTGGCTATTGTTAATAAAGTTGTGAGACTTATAACAAATAAAATAATTGGCAATATCCATGATATAACAAAGAAGTAGGATTTAAACGGACACAATAAACTAGCACCATGTACAAACAGTAATTGAATTTCATAATAGGAAAAGAGTACCAAAATAATAAATAGTAGTGACAAACTCATTGCTAAAACCCTTGTCAAAACCAATTTGATTGAAGATGTATTCTTTATATATAGTGTATTTTCAATAGCTTCTTTTCTGTCTTTGTTCCAAAAATATAAACCTATAAACCAAGAAAATAATAAGGTGAAGATACCTGCATAATCACTAAAATACCTAGCAAAAGCAACATCTAAACCTTCTTCCTTAACAAGCAAATAATCCTTAATGGCCTCTTCATAAGACATTCCTTTGTCACCAAAATGAACCTTATAATTATTCTTAGCATAGAAAGAGCCTCCCCCTATTAAGGCGTCTATTTTGCCTAATTGAGTCTCTAATTTTTCTTCAGTAGGAATTGCTAGATTCTGACTCAAAGGAATATCTTCATATGGCATGCCTATTAAATCAGATAAGATATCTTTAATCGCATCTAATTCATCCTGTTCTAATTTATTTTCTCGATAAAAGCCATAAGGATAACTAATAAAATGATTGTTTTCTATATTTAAGTACAAATCATTCACCAAATTAGAAAAAATATAAGCACGATCCTCTGTTAAATAATGACCATATTGCTCTTGTCCTGGGTCAGGTTCTTTAAAATCATAGGAATCACTCTCTATCTGTCCTGTAATAGCTATAATCAAGGCTATGGCTACCCCTACAAAGATTAAAGACCTGCCTATTCTTTTTAATTCTACTACAAATAATTTCATCTAATCTCTCCTTTCATGAATCTTCATTAAATATGCTGATTCCAAACTAGGAGAGATTCGCTTAAACTGATCCAAAGGTCTTCCCGTATGGATGAAACTTACCATAATACCATTAGCTAATTCTTTTTGCTCAAAGACCAAGTACTCCTCTTTAAATCTTGATAAATCCTTTCTATTTACGAGGGTTTCATAAATTCCACCAGAATATTGATTTAATAAATCTTCCACTGATCCATCATAAATAAAATGACCACTGTCTAATATTCCTAATTTAGTAGCTGTGCTTTCTAAATCGCTTGCAATATGCGTTGAAAATAAAACAATCTTTTCTGTCGCTAGATCACCCAATAAATTTCTAAAGCGAATGCGTTCTTCTGGATCTAGCCCAGCGGTCGGTTCATCAACCACTAAAACTTTTGGATCATTCAAAAGGCTTTGAGCAATACCTAAACGTCTTTTCATACCGCCCGATAAGCTCTTTACTTTTTTATTTCTATCTTGGTTTAGATTAACTAAGTCTAATAGCATCTCCACTCGTTGATTTAATTCAAATCGCTTGAGATTATCCAATGTTCCCAAATAGATTAATGAATCTTTGACTTTCATTTCTGGATAAAAATCAAAATCTTGTGGCAAATAACCTACGAGTCTGCGAATCTCTTTTGGGTTCGATTGACCACAGACTTGAATCTGACCAGTTTTTATAGGTAAAAGTCCCACTATTAATTTCATCAGGGTCGTCTTACCGGCTCCATTTTTACCCAATAGTCCATATAGAGCATTATTGATACTGATATTGATGTCGGATAAAACTTTTTTCTTGCCATAAGTAAAACTCAAATTCTTAATTTCGATCGAATTCATCCTACATACCTCCCTTTTAAAACTAGTTGAAGTATATAAAACAATTTCCAATAATTTTCCAAGATTAGGCCTTTTTTATAAATAATTTTGTATTGGCTCCTACATTATTACTCAAGACCATCTTTACCCCTTGTTTTTTCATTATTTCATCTGTAATGTACAATCCCAGTCCCATGTTACCTACTAAAGGGTTTTCACTAAAGTAGGGCTTATTGTAATTATTGAGGGCTTCTTGAGAAAATCCCAAGCCATCATCTTCTATTTCTACTATTAAATAACTTTCATTTTCATAAAGGGAAAGAGTTATTTGATTTTTAGCATGTCTTTTCGAATTTTTAAGAATATTAACCAAACCTTCTATGAATCTTTCTAGATCTAGGTCGATTTTTTGAGATAAATCTTTTAATTTACACCTAAAAGAAAGATTGTCCTCCCAGCAATCTAATTCTCTCTTTATCATATACAATAAGTCTTTACTCTTGATTGTCCGAATGTCTAGTTCCATATCTGCCATGTTCTGACCTATCTGGAGATTATTAACATAATCTTGAATCCTCTTTTCGCTTCTAGTCATGCGAGATAAAATTCGCTTCACTCTCTCATCATCCGGTTCATAAATTGTATTCAGCATTTCCATGTCACCACTTAGCACAGCTAGTGGATTCTTTATCTCATGTAAAATCGTATCCAATTTTTTAGATAGTTCGTTGGTCTTTTGAATAGAATTAAAACGATCTTTCTTTAATTCTATATTTTTCACTACCAATTCAAAGACTTTCTTACTCAGTTCATTCTGGTCTTCTATATTCGCCTCTTCATAATTTTCTAAAAATTTAAAAATCAATTCTATTTTATGCTTATAAAATAGGTTAAAAAAAAGACAAAAGAATAGGATAATCACCACAATCGGTGTGAAATCAATCATTGCTCGCAATAAATCTGAAAACATCAAACTATTAAGAAGACTCGTTCGGTCAGTTAAAGCATTTGATAAAAGAAAATTTTTCTTTATGTCATTTAAAAAAACTTGTAGAAGCAAACCACACGGAATCGAAAAAATTAGACTAACGGACAAATATAAATTAAATGCCCCTCTCAGTTTCCAATTTTTAGAAAATTCTCTTAGCCAATCCATGAATAGCCCAGCCCCCAGTGTGTTTTTATCAAATCTTCTTCTGAATGTTCTGATAATTTGTTTCTAATATTTCTGATATGCTCCGAAACCACCTGGGGACTGCCATAGCTGTCAATTCCCCTTAAACTATCATAAATTCTTTCTTTGCTAAAAATTTGTTTGGGATTATTGATGAGTAAGGCTACTATTTCATATTCAGTTTTTGTCAACTCAATTTCATCACCATTAACTTTGCAGGTTCCAGATTCAACAAGAAGCGAAATATTATTTGATTGTGCTTGTCCTTTTCGATCACCTCTAGTTACGTTAGTATAAATTCTCGCATAGAGCTCATCTAAAGAGAACGGCTTGGTAATGTAATCATCTCCCCCTAACATTAGGCCTTTTATTTTATCTTCTTTATTAGATCTTGCTGATAAAAACAAAATTGGCATTAACCATCTTTCTCTTAGCCGTCTACAGATTTCAAACCCATTATTTCTGGGCAAATTGATATCTAAAAGGATTAAATCGACTCCAGATAGATCGTTAGGAATTTCATCAGAACTATAAGCTTTTAAGACAGTTATCTCTTTGTTTTCTAAAAACATTTCCAGCATATCCACGAGGTCTCTATCATCTTCAATGATTAAAAGCGTTTTGTTTTGCATTATAAGGGCAACTCCTTTATTAAATAATTCTTATCGTTAAGCCTAGAGAATTTAATATAAATACATACAATATTACTATTCGTTTCTCAACATATTCTTCCTAATGCTTCGATTATGACTTTTTATCAGTCAATCATTGAAGAAGACAAGCTGCTTTTATTCTTGAAAAACTTGAAACTAAAATAAATTATCCTCATTCAATACTTTCTACTATGTAGGTACTATTTCAAATTACATATATTTTATACTTAAAATCATCCGTATGCCAAATCAAAAACTATTCATACATTACAAAAGACAAAGAATATACATTTTATCAAAGGACAAAGGCTATATTAAGATCCTTTTACATGGCCTTTTATCTTTTACTCTAGAGTTGTCAAACATATGTTACACAAGGTGCTTCTAAATGAGCATGCTTATGTCTTAGCGTCTAGTCCTCAAATTCTTTATTTCTGTCAAAGAGGAAAGCGGAGCGATCCTTGACAGAAATAAAGAATTTGAGATCA
>NZ_JBNUPI010000015.1:0-45053 GCF_050409505.1 Facklamia sp. P12937 | reverse complement strand
GAATTAGCTCAGCTGGGAGAGCGTCTGCCTTACAAGCAGGATGTCGGCGGTTCGATCCCGTCATTCCCCACTCTTGACTCGTTAGCTCAGTCGGTAGAGCAACTGACTTTTAATCAGTGGGTCGCAGGTTCGAATCCTGCACGGGTCATATTCCTAAATGAAAACATCAAGGAATTTTAATTTGCGGGTGTGGCGGAATTGGCAGACGCACCAGATTTAGGATCTGGCGCCTTCGGGCGTGGGGGTTCAAGTCCCTTCACCCGCACTTGCATTTTGATCACTTATGATTTATAATTGGAAATCCTAAGTTATATTATGCCGGCTTAGCTCAGTTGGTAGAGCATCTGATTTGTAATCAGAGGGTCGAGGGTTCAAGTCCTTTAGCCGGCACTTTTGCGGAAGTAGTTCAGTGGTAGAACACCACCTTGCCAAGGTGGGGGTCGCGGGTTCGAACCCCGTCTTCCGCTTTGCCAAGATACATTTAGGCTTTTAAAGCCGGGGTGGCGGAATTGGCAGACGCACAGGACTTAAAATCCTGCGGTGAGTGATCACCGTGCCGGTTCGACTCCGGCCCTCGGCATTTCACTTTATTGTGAATGATAAAATATTTTGCACCCGTGGCTCAACTGGATAGAGTACCTGACTACGAATCAGGCGGTTGCAGGTTCGAATCCTGCCGGGTGTATTAGAGTAAAACGGGAAGTAGCTCAGCTTGGTAGAGCACTTGGTTTGGGACCAAGGGGTCGCAGGTTCGAATCCTGTCTTCCCGATTTGTTTATTCTTATATGGGGGATTAGCTCAGCTGGGAGAGCGCCTGCTTTGCACGCAGGAGGTCAGCGGTTCGATCCCGCTATTCTCCATTTTTTGGCGGTGTAGCTCAGCTGGCTAGAGCGTCCGGTTCATACCCGGGAGGTCATGGGTTCGATCCCCTTCGCCGCTATCTAAGGCCGGACCTTTAGCTCAGGTGGTTAGAGCTCCCCGCTCATAACGGGGTGGTCGTAGGTTCGAGTCCTACAAGGTCCATTATGCATTATGGATTTTGCCATTGGTTAACGGAGGATTACCCAAGTTCGGCTGAAGGGAACGGTCTTGAAAACCGTCAGGCGTGTAAGAGCGCGCGTGGGTTCGAATCCCACATCCTCCTTTGAGAATATGCGGGTGTAGTTTAGTGGTAAAACCACAGCCTTCCAAGCTGTTGTCGGGAGTTCGATTCTCCTCACCCGCTTTATTGATAATGGGCCTGTAGCTCAGCTGGTTAGAGCGCACCCCTGATAAGGGTGAGGTCGGTGGTTCGAGTCCACTCAGGCCCATAGCAATAATTAATTGTTATTTTGAATTGGCTCATGGGGAAGTACTCAAGTGGCTGAAGAGGCGCCCCTGCTAAGGGTGTAGGTCGGTTTATACCGGCGCGAGGGTTCAAATCCCTCCTTCTCCGTTATTCTTATATACTTGCCAATGAGTTTTGATATTGGCCCGTTGGTCAAGCGGTTAAGACACCGCCCTTTCACGGCGGTAACACGGGTTCGAGTCCCGTACGGGTCATTACAATTTAATGGAGGATTACCCAAGTCCGGCTGAAGGGAACGGTCTTGAAAACCGTCAGGCGTGTAAAAGCGCGCGTGGGTTCGAATCCCACATCCTCCTTTTTAATATTATCGCGGGGTGGAGAAGCTGGCATCTCGTCGGGCTCATAACCCGAAGGTCGTAGGTTCGAATCCTACCCCCGCAATTTTTTTACTTTTTATCTTGGTCCGGTGGTGTAGGGGTTAACATGCTTGCCTGTCACGCAGGAGATCGCGGGTTCAAATCCCGTCCGGACCGTATATTTGCGGGTGTAGTTTAGTGGTAAAACCACAGCCTTCCAAGCTGTTGTCGGGAGTTCGATTCTCCTCACCCGCTTACTCAGACTCTAAAGTCTTTTTTATGTCTAAAAAGAGTTTCTTTCTATTTTACTACTCCCCCTAATTCCGTATCCGGATTAAGGGGGTTTTTAGTCTCTATGGGCTCTATGTCCAATAGGGTTGATGCTATCCAAGGAGATTAAGCAATTAACGGTTGCTTAGTCTCCTTTTCTTTTCTTCCTGACACATATAATCTTGATATTAAAGGTATTCTATTTTTGAAATGGGAGTTGTTTTTATAGCCATAAGCATGGCGTTTAAGCACTTTAATCTTGTTATTAATCCCTTCAATAGGGCCATTAGTCAGTGTGTGATAATGAAAGGAATTCTTAATGTATTGTTTAAACTTAGTAACTATTCTTAAGACTCTCTTAAGCCTTGGTGCAAGCGATTGATTTGAAGGCTGATAAAGGGTAGTCATAAACATAAGAGGGTCTGATTGATCGAGAGAGAAACGAAGGTCTTGGACCGCACGATAGACGTTTTTAAGGACTTCTAAAACAAGCAATCTATTATAGAGAAAGGTTGAAAGTATTGAAGAATGAGCTGAAACGATTTAAGGATATATTGAATGTTACAAGCATTAAGAATTAAACTAAAATTAAACGGCTTGTCTCCTATCCGATACAGGTTACAAGCCGCTTAAAGATTATTTGATTAAAGTGACGTATTTATGGGTTCAGTACATTTTAAAAATAGAAGGGGGTTTTCTTTTTTTTACTCTAAAATAAATAACTAAGACTATAAAAAACAATGAAAATTATACTTATAGCACCCTGATAATTCAGCTTGTTTTGAATACGGTGATGTTTCTTGACAGGGATTAAGCTTGGTAAGTAAATAGCAAGTGTAACTACAAAGAATAGAATTTGAACGAGGTAGAAAGACTGAGTGGGTAGTGAGGTGTAAACTCCTGTAATACTCGCTAGTACTAGCATTGAAAAGACTATGTATGTAATCTTTACGGGTATTTTTCTTTCAAGTATCTTAAAATTATATATTCCTTTAAGAAACTGCTGATTTATTTCTAAAGCTGTCATCAATATAATAAGGGGTATAAAAGATATCATTGCTTTATTGTTTAAAGTATTCGCCTGTGAATAGTAGGCGATAATATTTAGTAAAAAGCCAGTAAAATAACTATTTAATAGTATATGATAAATGGTCTTAACTAAAGGGACAAATTGGTACTGAACCACTATTATGATAATGTATATAATTAACAAAATATTTATAATGTAGTGCTGGTTTATCATAAAGAACAAAGCGGCTGTCAGCAAGCCTATTAATAAAAGATAGTATATAATAGGTGATTTAGCCTTGGGATCTTTTAAAATATGATGATAATAATTGTAATGGTTAGTCATATTGCTTAAGATAACAACTAGTGCTAAAAGCCCAAGATCTAACCAGTCGACTTGCTTCACTGAATAAATAGCGGTAGTTAGTCCAAAACCAATCCACGACAAAGGATAGCCTACTAACTGCATCAAAGGATGTTTAAGTATGTTATTAATTGTGTTCATTGAGTTTCCTTTCAAGAGGATTTTATAATTGAAATTGTTTCTATTAGTATTCTAAGGTATAATTTACAACGTTACAACCAAAAGTTCCCGATAGGGTTCACGATTCATCGATTGTGAATTTGCCTTGTAACCAATATAAAAAATGGGGGAAGATAAATGAAAGCTTCAGAGAAAAGATTATTTACATCAGAGTCAGTTACAGAGGGACATCCAGACAAGATTGCAGATCAAATTTCTGATTCAATTTTGGATGCCATCTTGAAACAGGATCCGATGGCCAGAGTAGCCTGTGAAACAGCTGTTAACACTGGCTTAGTTATGGTGTTAGGAGAAGTTACTACGAGTGCCTATGTGGATATTCAAAAAATTGTTAGACAGAAGGTTGATGAAATTGGTTATAATCGTGGCAAATTTGGTTTCGACGCCGAAAACTTAGCCATTATTGTTTCTTTAGATGAACAATCAGCTGATATAGCTATGGGGGTTGATTCAGCTATTGAAACAAGAGAAAACCAAGAAAATGTACAAGAAATAGGAGCGGGTGACCAGGGATTGATGTTTGGTTATGCTTGTGATGAGACGCCAGAATTGATGCCTTTACCGATTTCTTTGGCGCACAAATTAACACGTAGACTGACTGAAGTAAGAAAATCTGGACAGTTGGACTATTTAAGACCGGACGGTAAGGCTCAGGTAACTGTAGAATACGACGAACAAGATCAACCCGTTAGATTAGAGGCAATAGTCGTTTCAACTCAGCATAGCGAGGAAGTGTCATTAGAAGAGCTTAGAGGAGCTATTTTAGACCTTGTTATTAAACCAACTATTCCAAACGAATTATTGGATGAAGAAACTAAGATTTATATTAACCCCACAGGACGTTTCATTATAGGCGGTCCAAAAGGAGATGCAGGCCTCACCGGACGCAAAATTATAGTGGATACATATGGAGGGTATGCTCGTCATGGAGGAGGCGCATTTTCAGGAAAGGACGCAACCAAAGTGGACCGATCAGCCTCCTATGCTGCACGCTATATTGCTAAGAATATAGTGGCTGCAGGAATTGCAAAAAAAATAGAAATTCAAATTGCTTATGCGATTGGAGTGGCTCAACCAGTATCTGTTAGTGTGAATACCTTTGAAAGCTCCGATCATTCAGATGCTGAAATTGTTCGGGCCATTCGTCAGGTTTTTAAACTTACACCTAAGGGAATTATTGATATGTTGGATTTGAGGAAGCCAGTTTTCGCCAAAACAGCAGCCTATGGCCATTTTGGCAGAGAAGAAGTTGGATTCACTTGGGAACGTACAGATAAGGTTGAAGAACTAAAGTCTTTACTAATGTAAGCTATTAGGTTGTACTTATCTATTATTTTTAGTAATATATGCTTAGTTAGAATAATTATAAATAACAATTCGGAGGGATTAGAATGAAGTATGTTGTAGTTGGAACATCACACTTTGGTTATGAGTCGGTTCAGACTTTATTAAAGCGTGACCCAGACGCTGAAATTCATTTATTTGAGGCGGGAGAAGAGTCATCCTTCATGGGGTGAGGTTCTCAATCATACCTGGAAGGTATATCTAAAGAGTTGTCAGAGTTACATTTTGCCAATAACGCCTCCTATAGTGAACAAGGTATTATCATGCATCCTGCCAGCCAAGTAATAGGAGTCAACCCAGAAGAAAAAACAGTAACGGTTAAGACAGAAGAAGGAGAGCATCAAGAGTCTTATGATAAGTTACTATTGAGTCCAGGTGGGTTTGCACCACTTCCTCAGTTTGAAGGATATGATTTAGAAAATGTTCACACTTTTAGAGGACCAGAAGATACGCAAGTAGTATACGATCGTATGAAAGAAACTAACCACTTAGTAGTGATTGGTTCTGGTTATATCGGAGTGGAAGTGGCAACGGCATATGCAGAAGCGGGTATAGATGTTACAGTTATTGATATGGAAGATCGTATTTTGCCTGCTTATTTAGATGAGAACATTTCAAAATTACTAGAAGCGCACGGTGCTGATAAAGGCTTACACTTTAAGGGTGGAGAAGCTGTTAAAAAACTATTAGGAGAAGGCAATAAAGTCAAAGCTGTTGTGACCGATAAGGGTGAATATCCTGCTGATACAGTTGTAGTAGCTGTAGGTGTTAAGCCAGCAACTGACTGGTTGAAAGGCACTCTGGAAATGGATGATCATGGCTTTATTCAAACAAACGAATACCTAGAAACATCCGCAAAAGACGTATACGCTGGTGGAGATGCAACTTATATTCCTTTTGCACCAACGGCTGATAAGACAAATATTGGTCTTGCTACCTTAGCGAGAAGACAAGGAATCGTAGCCGCTCTTAACGCCTCAGGAACTCAATTCAAGATGCCTAGTGTATCTGGAACTTCTGCCTTGAGATATTTTGACTATACGATTGCTTCAACTGGCTTATCAATGGTCAATAAAGATTTATATGAAGGTAAAGTAGCTTGGAAATATGTAGAAGAAAAAGTTTATCCTGATTTCATGCGTAAACCAGGCACTGTTCATATGATGATTTTCTATGATGAAGATAGCCATATCATTTTAGGTGGACAGCTAGTTTCTAAATTTGATGTAGCCGATTCAATTAATGTGCTTTCAACAGTCATTAATGCCAAATATACGCTTGAGCAACTAGCGTTGTTAGACTTCTTCTTCCAACCTAACTATGACCGTCCATGGCATTATTTAAATGTCTTAGCGATTGAAGCCTTAGGTAATACTGTTGGGGGAGCAGATAAATTACTGTTCTAATAATCATTAAAAAAACTAGTCCATGCTAAAATGGGCTAGTTTTTATTTTAAATTAAATTTCTTTAATATTTCTCTTATAATTTAAGAAGCCGTTGAAGAAAGCGTTTAATTTGTGTAAGATAGGAGTACAGAGATTGAAATTTAGTATATCTAGGAGGCAATCACATGGCTTATGATTTTAAAACGTGTGTCGATCGCACACAGCAAGGTTCTAAAAAATGGTTATTAATGAGAGAGTCTAATAAGAATATTCCTGAGGGGATCGCTCCGCTTTCAGTAGCAGATTTAGACTTCCCAATGGCACCCGGTATCATTGAAGGCTTAAAAAAAGATTTGGACGAACTTGTCTTAGGCTACACCGTACCGAATCAAGCCTATTATGAAGCCGTTAAGAAATGGATGAAAGACCAGCACCAATGGGATGTTAAAGAAGAGTGGATGGTTACCGCACCTGGAGTTGTTCCAGCAATTAATGTTTTCGTTAATGCTTTTACACAAAAAGGCGATGGTATCATTATTTTAGAGCCTGTTTATGGACCTTTTACGGCAGCTATTGAAAATAATGAGCGTAAGAAGATTAATGTTGAGTTAATTAATAATGAAGGATACTACACCATAGATTTTGAAGCATTAGAATCAGCAGCAAAAGAGGCTAAAGCAATGATTTTCTGTAGCCCTCACAATCCAGTCGGGCGTGTATGGAAGAAAGAAGAACTGGAAAAAGTTGCTAAAATTTGTAAGGAAAATGACCTATATCTATTTTCAGACGAAATTCATTTTGATCTAGCCCATAAAAATTTCAAACATAATGTCTTTGCTAATTTATCTGACGATATTGCACAGCGTGTAGTCGTGGCTACTGCGCCTTCTAAAACGTTTAACTTAGCGGGTTTACAGACATCAAATATCTTCATCGTGAATCCTGAATGGCGTCAACGATATATCGAAACAGCTGAAAAAATGAATTTGCTTTCTGTTCCAGTCTTAGGTCTTTATGCCTGTAAACATGCCTATAATGATTGTTTAGATTGGAAAGAAGCATTAGTAGAATTAATCGAAGAAAACTATCAAATGGCAAAAGCGATGATTGAAGATCAGCTGCCTGAAATTGTAGTAACACCAATGGAGGCTTCCTATTTATTATGGTTGGATTTAACTCCATTAAATATGGAATGTGAGAAAATTATTAGGCTGTTAGAAGCACATCATGTTTATATCAATAATGGTGTGATGTTTGGCTCTTGTGGTGAAGGTTTTATTCGTATTCATTTAGCCCTACCTAAGGAAATAGTCAAAGAGAGTATCGAACGGTTTATTGAAGCCATTAAGAGCAGATAGATTATAAGCTTAAATTGAAATTAAACTAATAAAGATAAAACAAAGAAGCAGTCATTCATGATTGCTTCTTTATTTCTTTTCGATAGTAATTAAAAGAGGAGGGTGATTTCTTTGATTTAAAAAATCAAGAATAGAGATTGTAAACTGATCTTGCGACCATAGCGTTAATTGTTTTATTAATTCTTCTTTTTCAATCGCTCCCTCTTTATGTCCTGAATAAACAACAATAAATATTTTCCCTTTTGAAACTAAGCGCTGAGCAATTTGATTGAGTGCTTGTAAGGTTGTGGAAGCTTTAGTAGTGATTTGATGGCTGGCTCCAGGTAAATAGCCTAAATTAAAAATAGCTCCATGAACTTTAGCTAAGGTTGAAAAACTGAGAACTTGATCAAAATGCTGGTGTCCATTGTTAAAAAGTTGGAAAGAATCGGATGAAAAGATTTTTAGCTTTTGTTGAGCTATTTCCAGTGCTTGAACTTGAATATCGAAAGCAAAAAGTTTTCCAGAAAAAGCCGGGTGGCTTAATATAAAAAAACTGTCATTTCCTTTTCCGAGAGTAGCGTCAATATAATTTCCAGCAGGGAATCTTTCAATTAATTTTCCTAAAGCATCATGACTAGACTGTAAGGCATTCTTCATTATTCCACTCTTTCTAATAAAAGTTGACTGCCATCTGAGGAAGTGAGTATGGTAGTCGTACCCTTAAACTTTATTTCATATTGCTTTGCTTGGTGCGCTGATTGAATAAGATTTAAATAGTTTCCTTCTAAATAATAACGCGCTGTAAAATTTAACTCCTCTTTTTTATCAATCAGCAAATCCCTTGTTTCTTGTAGAGATAAATCCAACTCTTGTTCGGCTTGTTCTAGGAAATTATCTTCATTCAGTTGAAAGTGAACAAGCTCATCTTGAAAATCTACTTGATAAATAAGTGAATCATTTAAAGTAACTTGCCAACAGTGATTTTCAAGTTTTTTTTCATTTAAGAAAGAACATCCTGACAGAAGAACAAATGAAAGGATGAGTATATGTTTTAAATAGGACTTCAAAAAAATCGCTCCTCTATATTGTGGCCATTTATTCATACTATACTCGCTAATGTATTTAATTAAAAGTAGTCAAACCAATATTGATATATTTCATTTATGTTACTTATGTTAAAAATCCAATAAAAGTAACG
The DNA here is from genome assembly GCF_050409505.1 of Facklamia sp. P12937. NCBI lineage: Bacteria > Bacillati > Bacillota > Bacilli > Lactobacillales > Aerococcaceae > Facklamia > Facklamia sp. P12937. The sequence continues at coordinate 36,319 of NZ_JBNUPI010000015.1, read as the reverse complement.
ATAAAGGAACATTTTTTATTAGAGATGGCATATAATACAGTATGTATCCGTATGGAAATTTATTTAATTTGGAGGCTGAAGGATGATTCAACAGCGAAATCGGAGAATGCGTCAGCAAGAAAAAATCCAAAGACGCAAACTATTTAAGAAAATTTTCACCAATATTAATGTTGGTGTAATGTTACTGTCAACAAGTGTGTTAACACAAGTTCAATCTGAAAATGCCATTGTTCATGCTCAGAAATCTCAAAAGAAATTCTCTCCACAAGAATTTATCAATAGTATCGGGCAATCTGCGAAAGAAATTGCTGCTAAAAATGATTTATATGCTTCTGTTATGATAGCCCAAGCAGCGTTAGAGTCCGGCTGGGGAAGTTCAACACTTGCTCAAGCACCTAACTATAATCTGTTTGGAGTCAAGGCAGGAAAAAAGGATAAAAAAGTGGAAATGGATACTCTAGAAGATGATGGGACAGGATCTTATTATCAAATTAAAGATAACTTTAGAAAGTATGATTCTTATGCTGATTCATTATTGGATTATGCTAGAGTATTAACTGGTGAAGGATCTGCTTGGAGAAAAAGCTATTATCAAGGAGCTTTAAAATCCAATACAACTTCGTATCAAGAGGCAACAGAACATTTAACTGGACGTTATGCAACAGATACACGCTATGGCGGAAAATTAAACCAAATAATTAGCCAATATCAATTGGATCAATTTGATGGCCCCAATCAGTCCACTACAATTAAACCTACTACATCACCAGAAACAAGCATTGTAGACGAAACTGTTTCAAGTGAAATCGTTTCAACCAATGGAAGCTATAAAGTCCAGCCGGGTGACGGATTTTATAAAATAGCCAAGAAATTAGGCGTAAATGTTGATGACTTAATAAAAGTTAATGGAATGACGATTCAATCAGTTATCCATCCCAATCAAGTTTTAAGGATACCTGGTCAAACTCAAGTTACTAGTCAAGTAAATAAATTATCTATCAGCAAGCCTTCTGCAAGCAAGCCGGTTGAAAATACGAATGAACCTGTTGATAAGAACACTGTAAGCTCAACAACTAAAGGGCTTTACACTATTAAAGCGGGCGATTCTTTATATGCTATTGCGAAAAAGCATGGTGTGCGTATTAACGACTTATTATTAGCTAACGGCATTCACTTAAATACTGTTATCCATCCCAATCAAAAATTGATAATTCCTGGAAGCAATATGGGTGAAGCGTCTTCTCATCTTGTTAATAAAAAGCCAGTATCTACGCCAAAAGAAAATCTAGTAGTTACAGATAAAACTCAAGAAATTAAACAAAATACAAGTGGGGATTATATAGTAAAAGCAGGTGACTCTTTATGGGCCATTGCAAATCGCCATGGAATAACATTAGCTAGCTTATTAGAAGCAAACAATCTACAAGTTAACAGTCTAATTATTCCAGGCCAAAAATTAAATATTTCCACTAAAACTTCATCAAGTCAAGCCCTAGCTCGTCAAGCAACGAAGTTAGAAACTAAAGTAGAAGTTATTAAGCAAGATGACGTTTCAATCGAATCTTCAGTAACTGTTTCTACTCCATTAAAGTCTGAAACGGTTAACTTAAGTCAAACAATTAATGAAGAATCAAATGAAAGCACTAATGAAGTAGTTTCAACGGGTTCTTATGTTGTAAAGGCTAATGATACTTTATATGCGATTGCACGTCGTAATGGCTTAGATGTTAATGATCTGATTGAAAAAAATGGTGGAACAACCATTTATATCGGACAAATTATTAATTTTTAAAAATTTAAAAATGTAGGACCTAGTAAATTGTGGATCATCTAAAGAGAACTTACATTTGGTGAAAGTAAGTGTTGAAAAGCTTTTGAACTCTTCCTTTTAATGCTCGAGCTAAGCGTAAAGTGTTAACTTGAGACGTTTGCTGCGTTAAAGCATAGAGCATTAGCTCTCAGCTAATGAAATAATAGGTGGTACCGCGCGATTGCGCCCTATGAAGTTGTCTTTGAGATGATTTCATAGGGCTTTTTTGTATAAAAGATTAGATAATTGGAGGAAAAGAATATGACATATCAGCATCGAGTAATTGAGAAAAAGTGGCAAGATTATTGGGATAAAAATGAAACTTTTAAAACTAAGGATAGAGCAGACCGAGAAAAATATTATGTATTAGACATGTTTCCATACCCTTCAGGTCAAGGACTACACGTAGGTCATCCAGAAGGTTACACTGCTACTGATATTATGGCCAGAATGAAAAGAGCACAAGGTTATGATGTTCTTCATCCAATGGGGTGGGATGCTTTTGGTTTACCAGCTGAACAATATGCCTTAGATACTGGTAACGATCCAGCAGATTTTACAGCAAAAAACATCGCCAACTTTAAACGTCAAATCAAATCTCTAGGCTTCTCTTATGACTGGGAGCGAGAATTTGCTACTACCGATCCATCCTATTACAAATGGACTCAATGGATTTTTACCAAACTTTATGAAAAAGGATTGGCTTATCAAGCGGATGTTACCGTTAATTGGTGTGAAGCTTTAGGAACAGTATTAGCTAACGAAGAAATTGTAGATGGTGTGTCAGAACGTGGCGGTTACCCTGTAGTCCGTCGTCCAATGAAGCAATGGGTATTAAAAATTACAGCCTATGCCCAGCGTTTACTTGATGATTTAGAAGATTTGGATTGGCCGGATTCAGTTAAAGAGATGCAACGCAATTGGATAGGCCGCTCTGAGGGAGCTTTAATTGATTTTGAAGTAAAAGATAGTCCTTCAATCATTACAACTTATACTACCCGTCCAGACACTTTGTTTGGTTTGTCTTATATCGTTTTAGCACCAGAGCACGAGCTCGTTAAAGACTTAACGAGTCCAGAACAAAAGACAGAAATAGAAAGCTATATTGCTGCTGCTTCGATTAAAACGGATTTAGACCGTACTGAACTTGCTAAAGATAAAACGGGTGTATTCACTGGCTCATACGCCATCCATCCTGTAACAGCTAAAGAGATACCTATTTGGATTGCAGACTATGTATTGGCTTCTTATGGAACAGGTGCGGTCATGGCGGTCCCAGCTCATGATCAAAGAGACTATGAGTTCTCACAAAAATATGATTTACCAAGATATGAAGTGATTAAATCCGAAGAAGGAATTCAAAATGAGGCATATGTAGAAGATGGAATGCATATTAATTCTGAATTTTTAGATGGTTTGAACATAGAAGCAGCCAATCAAAAAATGATTGAGTGGTTAGAAGCTAATGCTAAAGGACAAAGAAAAGTTAACTTCCGCTTAAGAGACTGGGTCTTCTCTAGACAAAGATATTGGGGAGAGCCTATTCCAGTTATACATTGGGAAGATGGTACAAGCACAGCGATTGCTGAAGAAGAACTACCTTTACTTTTACCTAAGACAGACCGCATTAAACCTTCTGGAACAGGCGAATCTCCATTAGCCAATGTTAAAGATTGGCTGGAAGTTGAAGATCCCAAAACAGGCATGAAGGGCCGAAGAGAAACAAATACTATGCCACAATGGGCAGGTTCTTCCTGGTATTTTTTACGTTACATGGATCCAAATAATACTGAAGCGATTGCTTCTGAAAAGGCATTAAACAAATGGCAAAATGTCGATCTCTATATAGGTGGAGCGGAACATGCTGTTTTACATCTTCTTTATGCCCGTTTTTGGCATAAGTTTCTTTATGATTTGGGGGTCGTTCCTACTAAAGAACCTTTCCAAAAACTCTACAATCAAGGAATGATTTTGGGTGAAAACAATGAAAAAATGTCTAAATCGAAGGGAAATGTGGTTAATCCAGACGATGTAGTTAATGAATATGGCGCAGATACATTGAGAGTATATGAAATGTTCATGGGCCCCTTAGACGCATCGATCGCTTGGTCAGAAAATGGCTTGGAAGGTTCAAGACGTTTCTTGGATCGCGTATGGCGTTTATTTATTGAGGAAACGACGGGTCAAATAAGTTCAGCTATTCAAGAGTCTGAAGATGATCAATTGACTAAGATTTACCATCAAACAGTCAAAAAAGTGACAGAAGATTTTGAGCAGTTACATTTTAATACAGCTATTTCTCAACTAATGATTTTCTTAAATGAAGCTAGAAGCGTCGATGTATTGCCTAAGAAATATGCCAAAGGCTTTGTTCAGTTGTTAGCTCCAATTGCACCGCACTTAATGGAAGAGTTGTGGCAAAAATTAGGGCACTCTGAATCATTATCAGAAGCAAGCTGGCCAGAATATGATGAGTCACTCATTAAAGATGAAGTTGTTGAAATTGTCATCCAAATTAACGGTAAAGTTAAAGCAAAACTCGATATAGCTTTGGATTTAGAAAAAGAGGCTATGGAAGAGTTAGCTCTTGCAGAAGCAAGCATAAAAAAAGAGTTGGATGGTAAAACAGTTCGTAAAATCATTGCTATTCCTAACCGTTTGGTTAACATAGTGGCTAACTAGTTAAAGTGCTAAGAAATCGTTCTTGATATAGATACATGTTATATTAGAGACGAAATATCAATAAAAGGGGTGTAGTAAGTGTCTGATAATCAATTTGATGATAAAAATCAGGGATTTAAAAATGATTACGACCGTTTTGATACACTAGAATTTACAGAAGAAGATCTCGAAAAACTGAGACATTCTAATCCTCGGCCAATGGATTCAGATTATTTTGACCGAGAGATAAAAGCTGATCCTAATACAAATCAACCGATCGAAAATTTAGTAGATCATCAATTGACAGAAAATGAAAAAGAGTCAGCCATTAACAATCAACCTACTGAAGAACAAGCAGGAGAATTACTTGAGCAATTTGAAGATAATTCAGAGGAAGTAATTGAAGCCGAGGAAGAAATCGCAGACAATCAAATTGAAGTTAGTTCTCTAAGTTCAATTGAGGATACTGATAAAGAAAGGGAATTCTCACAGTTAACTCAAAAAGTTGAAATTATGAAAGATCCAGCTAATCATCTTAAGGAAACACTGGAATTAGAAATAGAACCAGATCTTTTTACTCGTCATGATTTTGAAAAACAAGATGGTCATGGAAATGAAAATGAGAACCCCTTCCAGTATCGATCGATTGAGGAAAGCCTAAGAAAAGAGCATCGAAACAAGCGAGCTGCTAATGTTAGACCTGGATTCTTTCAAAGAGTTTTCCAGATAGTTTTTTCAACGCGTGATGAATTTGAACCCCTTACTTCTGAAGAACGAGAAGATGAAGAAGTTGTGCATGAGTCTCTCAACACCAATACTTTTGAAGTTGAATCCTATGATTCAGACGAAGCATTGATTGATAATTCTTTAGCGAGTGAGGAAGCAGTTAGTCTAGAACAAGAGTCTCTTAACGAATTGGACGTAATTAATAATAGCCATCCAGCTGAAGATATTGAGGATAATAGTCAAGCTGAAACTGAAAGTCTCTCTCAAACTCCTAATTCAAGTTTAAAGAGTAGTTCAAATTCTCTTGAGGAAGCATTGACTGATGGGGAATCGGCAGAAAGTTCACAAGCTGAAAATATAGACGAAGGGAGGGAAGATAAGGAGTTTGAGTCACAATCTTTATCGCAAGAAAAGACTCAAGATAGTAACAATCGTCAATCTCAAGAAGAGCAGAATTCTTCCTCTGTCGAACCTGCTTTTTCTAAAGTTAATTTCAATTCCAAGACCAATGAAAGTTCTTCTGATGAAAAAGATTTAGAATCGCAAAAGTCATCGCAAACTCAAATGTATAATGATGAAGAAATAGAAGCTTTAGCATGGGACATCTTGCCTGAAGATCATTATAAACAAGAGCAAATAACTCCTAAAAAAGGATCTAATTTATTAGATAAGGTTAAAGTCAATTCACGCAATGCCTGGGCTAAAATTGCAGCTAATTCTACAAAGCTGTTAGAGAAAACCAAGCAGTCAACCAGTCAAATGCTACAAACGGTTCAAAATCATGATGATAAAGACAGTGAAGTTGAAGGAGAAAAAGAGACACCAACTGAAAAACAAGCGCCTTTAGATGCGATTCTTGAACAGGAATCTTCTGATGAAAATGAACAAGCTGCAATCATTAATAATGATGACCAAGAGTCAATAAATGAAGAAGAAAAACCCAAGGATAGGGATAATTTATCTGAAGAAGAGTCCATTGCAGAAGAAATTTCGCAAAAAACTTCTTATTACGAAGCGCCAATTTTAACGGATGTCCTTCTTGAAGACACCTTAGATGCTAATCTTTTTGAAGCAGAAAAAGCTCAGCAAGAACTGAGTGAACAAGGCCATTCTGAAGATAAATCTAAATTTGTTGTTGGTGCTGCTTGGTTGTCAATGGGACAAATACTATCCCGAATTATTGGGGCTTTATATATTATTCCATGGGCAGCTTGGCTAGGGGCAGAATATTCTCAAGCAAACTCTCTTTATGCTGTTGGATATAATCCATACGTATTTTTCTTATCAATTGCAGTAGCTGGTTTTCCTGCGGCGGTTGCTAAGCAGATAGCCTTTTACAGCACTAAGAAAGAATTTAAAGTGGTCGACAAGCTCTTTAAATATTCACTGGGAATTATGGCCTTCTCAGGTATCTTAATTGCTGCAATCTTTTATTTAATCGCACCTGTATTAGTAGCTAATTCACCAACAGATAACCAAGAAGCGGCAATCATTGTCGTTCGTTCATTAGCACCGGCTCTCTTGATTTTACCTACTTTAAGCCTATTTAAAGGATATTTCCAAGGTTATAGTCAAATGATACCGCTAGCCCTTTCTGAGGTTCTGGAACAAATTATGCGAGTTCTTTATATCTTAGGTGCTACTTACCTGATTATGATGGTTTACGAGGGATCGATTACAGACGCGGTTGCTCATTCAACTTTTGCAGCCTTTGTTGGAGCCTTAATTGCCTTGCTCTTCTTGGTTGGTGCTTATATTATTCATAATCGAAAAATGAAAAGTATTAAAGAGACATCCTTAAATAAGATGGATATCGATTTCATGGATAGCCTAAAAATTATGCTACGTGATTCGATTCCTTTCATCTTGCTTGGCTCAGGTATAATTTTTGCACAAAATATTGATACCTATACCTTTAAACAAATCCTTGTTCGTACCAGTGTGTTATTAAATTCAGAAATTGCTGAATTATTTGGAGCGATGAGCTTAGATGTTAATAAATTAGTGATGATTATTGTTTCATTTGCTGTAGCTATTGCGGCTTCATCAATCCCAGCTGTTTCAAGTAAGTACGCTGAAGGAAATATTAATAAAACCAGTGAATTAATCAAAAATATTGTTCTTTTATTCACCTTTATCATGCTGCCAGCCTCAATCGGAATGGCGATTATAGCTGACAATGTCTATCCTTTCTTCTATCCAGCAGGTATTTCTGCAGGACCGGGTTTATTAACGACAGGATCATTTACAGCTATTGTATTAGGAGCATATACTGTTTTTGCAACCATTCTTCAATCAATGGATTATCGTCGGTTTGCAATCACTTATTTACTGGTAGGTTTAGCAATTAAGCTTGTTCTACAATTTCCAATGGTAGCGTTATTCCAAGCTCACGGTGCTTTACTGGCGACCTTCTTTGGCTTTGCTGTGGCTGCTGTTTTAATGTGGATGAAGATTTGGCGTGTAATCAAAATTCGTGATCGTTATTTTGTAGGTGATATTGTGCGCATTGTGATTGCGACAACCATTATGGCAATTGGTACTTACGGTTGGAATCGTTTAATCAATCTGATGATGGATCCAGTAGGACGAGGCTTAACTTTAGTTCAAATCATTATAGTCGTTTTGATTGCCATTCTTATCTATAGTGGGACTATGGCCCTATTCGGTATGTTGCCGATTATTATCGGTGATTACCGTGCGGATTTACAAAAGAAATTGAGTATCCACCGATGAGATTAGATAAATTATTAAGTCATATGAATTTCGGCTCTAGAAAAGAAGTCAAGTCTTTAATTTCAACAGGAAGTGTTCGAGTCAATGGTGAACAAATTATAAAAGCAAACTTTCAAGTAGACGAAAACAAGGACTTGATAGAAGTAGATGGACAACAAATTATTTACCACAAGTTCATCTATTGGCTCTTGAATAAACCGCAAGGCGTTATCTCTGCCACTGAAGACGGACACCATGATACGGTTATCGATTGTCTACATCCGGATGATTATCGTTTTGATCTCTTTCCGGTAGGGAGACTAGATATTGACACCACTGGTCTCTTATTAATTACCAATAATGGTCAAATGGCTCATCAGTTAACTTCTCCAAAAAAACAAGTTTATAAAACCTATCAAGCTTTAATTGAAGGAAATGTTACGAAAGAAACGGTAGCAGCGTTTAAAGCAGGCTTGGATTTAGGAGAATTTATAAGTAAACCCGCTCAATTATGGATTGATGAAGTAGATTTTGAAAAGAGTCTATCTAAAATTCGCGTTTCCATTAGTGAGGGTAAATTTCACCAAGTAAAAAGAATGTTTCAAGCTTGTCAGATGGAAGTTCTTCAACTTCACCGTTTATCAATGGGACCTCTCCAGCTTGAAGATGACTTAGCTCTTGGAGATTATCGTCAATTAACTCAAGCTGAAATAGAAGCTCTAAAGCCATTGGGTTATGAATAGTAAAAATGCTATTCTCAGAGAAGAAGTCTTATTAAAAAAAAGACTTAAATTTAAAGTAGAGATATAGGGTTGGATAAATTTATATGATATAATGGGAACGGATTCATTTGATGGCAATAGTTTATTAAAGTCAGAATGATTTTGAAATTCTATATTTTATGGAGGTAGAAAGATGGAAAATTTAGACAATATTAATTGGTTAGATGAAGTCACTAAACGTCAAGAAGACTTATTAGAAGATCTTTTTCGGATGATTCGCATTCGTTCAGTTCGTGAAGATGATTTAGCAACAGCAGAGGCTCCTGTTGGACCTGGACCTAAAAAAGCTTTAGAAGAATTCTTAAAAATGGCCCAAGAAGATGGTTTTGAAACGAAGCAATTTGGGCCTTTGGTGGGCCGTGTTGAAATTGGAGAAGGCGATCAAACCTTAGGTATTTTAGGTCACCTGGATGTTGTTCCTGAAGGAACTGGTTGGGACACTGACCCTTATGAGCCAGTAATCAAAGATGGACGCATTTATGCGCGTGGTTCTTCTGATGATAAAGGACCAACAATTGGTGCTTACTTTGCCATTAAATTATTACGTGAATTAGGCGCAGAGTTTAATCAAAAGATTCATCTGATTGTTGGAACAGATGAAGAATCTGGCTGGATGTGTATGGATCATTATGCTAAAGTTGAAAAAATGCCAGACTATGGTTTTTCACCAGATGCTCAATTCCCGATTATCAACGGTGAAAAAGGAAATGTTTCTGCTCAATTTAAATTTGATGCTAAGCAAACAGTGGAAGCTAATCATAAATTGCTTGATTTCCATGCAGGTCTTCGTGCAAATATGGTTCCTCAAGAAGCTTATGCGAGTGTAAAAACTGATCAAGCAGACCAAATAAAAGCTGATTTCCAAGCCTTTTTAGAAGATCAACCTGTATCAGGTAAAGTTTCCCAAGCGTCTGGTCAATTACGTTTTGAACTAACAGGTAAGGCGGCTCACGGATCTACTCCAGAAAAAGGCCATAATGCGGGAACTTACTTAGCTGCTTTCTTAAGTAAGTATACATTTGATAAAAAAGAAGCCAATGACTTCTTAACTCTAGTAGGCGATAAGTTACACCTTGATTTTGAAGGTGAAAAAATCGGTGTCGCTATAGTCGATGATATTATGGGAGCCTTGTCTATGAATATTGGTATTATCAATTTTGATGATGCTGAAGGTGGATTAGTAGATGCTAACTTTAGATACCCTAAAGGAACCGACAAAGATCAAATTCAATCAGCTATTATCAAAAATGTTGCTAACTTAGCAGTGAAAGTGGAAATGAATGGTAATAAAGACCCTCATTATCTTTCACCAGAAGATCCAATGGTTAAAACTTTACTGGATGTATATGCTAAACAAACTGGCAATGAAGTTTATGAAAAAACAATTGGTGGAGGAACTTATGGCCGCTTAATGGAGCGTGGAGTTTCATTTGGTGTCTTATTCCCAGATTCAATTGATACTATGCATCAAGCCAATGAGTTCCTTGCGATGGATGACTTATTAAGAGCTACTGCTATTTATGCAGAATCTATCTATCGCTTAACACGCTAATTGACCATTTAAGCAAACTTTCTAGCCAATTTGCTAGAAAGTTTGCTTTTTTTTATATATTCAAGTAACCTTCAATTCATGAAGAAAAAAGGTGAAATATTATGGAAATTATTCAATCAAAGCAAAATCAAAGAATAAAAGACTACCGCAAATTGCATTTAGCTAAGAATCGCAAAAAGACAGAAACTTATTTAATCGAGGGTGAACATCTTATTGAAGAAGCCATCACTTATCAAGCAGCCATTGAAGTAGTTTTAATGACGCCAAGTTATCATGAAAATCATATACAGACTATTGAACAAATCAAACAAGCTCAAATCGAAGTGTTGATTTTAAGTGAAGAAGTGATGAAGACAGTCGCACTCACTCAACATACCCAAGGAGTGATGGCTGTCATTAAGAAAAAAGAAAGTAATTTAGCTAAAAAAAATATAAATGGTAGCCACTATCTTTTATGTGACGGGGTACAAGACCCGGGCAATTTAGGAACCATGATTCGAACCGCTGATGCAGCAGGTTTTGATGGTGTATTCTTAGCTGAAGGCTGTGTAGACCTCTACAATGATAAAGTCATAAGAGCGAGTCAAGGATCTTTATGGCACTTGCCTATCTATGAAGCTTCAAACGCTCAAATATTTAAAGCCATTCAAGCGAGTGAACTTCCTCTTTACTGTACAGCCGTCAATCAAGAAGCTGAAGATTATCGTAAATTAATCGCTAACCACTGTGTCTTGGTTTTGGGCAATGAAGGGCAAGGTGTTGGGCCTTTTTGGATGGAAAAAGCAGATAAATCAGTCTTTATACCTATGCCAGGAAAAGCAGAATCCCTTAATGTATCTATAGCAGCAGGTATTTTAATGTTTGCCTGGAAACAATGGTCGAATTAGTTAATAAATATTAGCTTTATTAAACTTTTACATAGAATTTACATAAACTTCATATTTGTGGAGTATACTAGAGTTAGATTAAAGAAGGGACGTGGATAAATGGCAATAGCTTGGCAAGATAACCAAGAATATGTGGCAATTGTTAAAGATTTGATGGAGAATGAAAAAGTTCAATCTCTAGAAAAATTTGTCCATCATAAATATACCAATCGTTTAGCACATTCTATTTCAGTGTCTTATCGTTCATACCTTTGGGCTAAACGTTTTAAGCTCGATGCGATCGCTACAGCCAGAGCAGCCCTTCTGCACGATTTGTTTTTCTACGATTCTTGCTCAAAGGATTGCGTAGGCGGAAAAGGCCATAATTATGAGCATCCACGTATCGCTTTAAAGAATGCATTAGAAATCACTGATTTATCAGACAAAGAAAAAGATATAATTTTAAAACATATGTGTGGCGCTACTTTAGATATCCCACGCTATGGCGAGTCATTAATTGTGACTTTAATGGATAAGCAATCAGCTGTATGCGAATTAGTAGAAGGTTTAAAAAGGTGGCTAAAAGCCTCTCTAGATAAGAAAGAGCAGACCATTGGATTTAGCGAATAGTGAGGGTGAAATGACTTTTCACTAAAGAGCAAGATTGACGAAAAACTATTTACAGGCTATACTTGATAAAGATAACTAAAGACTATGATTAGGACCTAATTGAAAGGTACATAAACAGGGAAATTTGTCACCGACTGAGAGCAGATGATGTCACTTTTCAATTATTTTCATCCTAGGAGTCGATCCTTAAATAGTTTGAAACTAGAAAAAGATACCTTCATTGGGGTTAACAATGATTTGAGTGCTTGAAATTATTCAAGAATAAGGGTGGTACCACGGTAGCGCGTCCCTTTTAGGGACGGGCTATTTTTGTTGGATGGAATATTAAAGTGCTAATTGCTAGGAGGATTATGATGAATGATAAATTACAAGTCATTAAAGAACAAGTCGATGGTTTAGTTGCAAAGGCAATTGAAGAAATCAAGCAAGCGGAATCAAGTAAAATGATTCAGGATATTCGCGTGAAATATACCGGTAAAAAAGGTGAATTGACGCAAATTTCAAAACAAATGAAAGATTTAGAAAAAGATGAAAAGCCGATTTTAGGTCAGCTAATTAATCAATTCCATCAATCGTTTAATGACCATATTGAGAAAAAACAAGAGCAAGTAAAGCAGAAAGAATTAGCTGCTCAACTGGCTAGTGAAACAATCGATATTAGCTTGCCTGGAAGACGGCAGAACTTTGGTAGTCGCCACTTATTAACTCAAACGCGTGAAGAATTAGAAGATCTTTTCTTAGGGATGGGTTATCAAATTATTGAAGGACCAGAAGTAGAGTTAGACTCTTATAACTTTGAAAAAATGAATTTGCCTAAAAATCATCCTGCTCGGGATATGCAAGATACCTTTTATATCTCTGAAGAAGTTTTATTAAGAACACACACTTCGCCTGTGCAAGCTCGGACAATGGAAAAGCATGACTTTGAAAAAGATGGCCCTTTAAAGATGGTTTCACCCGGGAAGGTTTTTAGAAGAGATAATGATGATGCGACTCATTCTCATCAGTTTCATCAAATGGAAGGCTTAGTAGTTGCTGAAAAGATTACTATGGCAGATCTGAAAGGAACGCTCTTACAATTTGCTAAAGCCTTCTTTGGCGAAGAACGTGAGATTCGATTAAGACCTTCCTTCTTCTCATTCACAGAGCCTTCTGTTGAAGTGGATGTGTCCTGTTTCAAATGCGGAGGGCAAGGTTGTGGTATTTGTAAAGGTACCGGATGGATTGAAGTCTTAGGAGCAGGACTCGTTCATCCAAATGTACTAGAAATGTCAGGCATTGATTCAAATAAATATAGCGGCTTTGCATTTGGTGTGGGAATTGACCGTGTAGCCATGTTAAAGCATAACGTTGATGACATCCGTCATTTTTACCAAAATGATTTACGCTTCTTGACACAATTCAAAGGAGGTCAAAACTAATGTATGTTTCATATAATTGGTTAAATGAATTATTAGATTTAAATAAAATGCCTGCCGAGGAATTAGCAGAGAAAATGTCTCGAACGGGTATTGAAATTGAAGGAGTCGAAAATCTGGCCGATTCTATTCAAGGTCCTCTAGTAGTTGGATTAGTTGAAGAATTAGAGGACCATCCTGATTCCGATCATTTAAAAATTGCTCAAGTCAATGTAGCAGATTACGGCAAAAAGCAAATCGTATGTGGTGCGTCTAATGTTAAGCAAGGTGCTAAAGTAATCACTGCTTTAGAAGGCTGTATTTTACCTGGAGATTTAAGAATCAAAGAGTCAAAACTTAGAGGTCAAGTTTCTCAAGGAATGCTATGTTCATTACAAGAGTTGGGATTTGCTGATAAGGTGGTACCGAAGGAATTTGTGGATGGCATATATCTCTTAGCAGAGGATGCTCCAATCGGTCAAAATATCGTTGAATACATGGAGCTTGATGATCCGATTTTAGAATTATCCATTACACCTAATCGTGCAGATGCTTTATCGATGCGTGGAGTAGCTCACGAGGTGGGAGCGATTGTTTCTCAGACTCCACATTTTGAAGCTTTAAAAATCAGTGAAAGTCAATTAGTTTCAATTGATGAATTACAAAATTTAGAATTGGATATGACAGAACATGATTTAAGTAGTCACTATCAGTTAAGAGTGTTGAAAAGCATTCAAGTAAAGCCAAGCCCGATTCAAATGCAAAGCCGTTTGATGAAAGCTAATATTCGTCCTATTAATAACCTAGTGGATGTGACCAATTACTATTTGATGCTATATGGTCAACCTATGCATGCTTTTGATTTGGATCAATTACCAGGCAAAAAGATTGGTGTGCGCTATGCCAAAGAAAATGAAAAGCTTACGACTTTAGACGAAATCGAAAGAAATCTAACAGAAAAAGATATAGTGATTACTTCTGACGATCAACCAATTGCTCTAGCAGGTGTCATGGGTGGGCTAGATAGCCATGTAACCGAAAAGACGCAAAATGTCTTATTAGAAACAGCTGTTTTTAACCCTCAGGCCATTCGTTCAACTTCTCGACGTCTTGGCTTAAGATCAGAATCATCTGCCCGCTTTGAAAAAGGAATTAATCCAGCAACTCTTTCAGAAGCAGGGGACCAAGCTGCTATTTTGATGGCGCAATTAACACAGGGTAAAATCGAAAAGGGAGTCTTAGAAGTAAAAGCCGATGATGTGCATGATCAAGTGGTAGAACTGCCTATGCAAATGATTGAAGAAAAATTAGGCATTCAAGTGAATCAATCGCAGCTTCAAGCCATTTTTGACCGCTTAGGTTTTGGAGTCGCTTTTGAAAATGACCAGATGAGAGTATCGATTCCCCCACGTCGTTGGGATATTACTATTCCAGCTGATATTTTAGAAGAAGTGGCTCGTATTTATGGCTATGATCAAATTCCTGTTACTCTACCTGCGGTTCCTAATCGTCCCGCCCAATTAGATAGCCGACAAAAATTAAAAAGAGCAACACGCTCTTTAGCTGAAGGGTTAGGCTTAAATGAAACAGTGTCTTATGTTCTAATCTCACCTGAGTTTGCAAAATTAAATGCAAATAAAGATCGCTATGTTTCATTACTTTTACCAATGTCTGAGGAAAGATCACTCTTAAGACAATCAATGTTACCGTCTTTCTTGGAGATTGCTCGCTACAATAAAGCCCGTCACAATAAGACCATAGCTTTCTATGAAATGGGCAAAGTTTTCTTAGCGACTGAAAGGAACCGTCAACCTGAAGAAAAAGAAATGCTTAGCTTCTTTGTTTCTGGTGAAAAGAGTCCATCCAATTGGGAAAGTGCAAGTCAAAATTATGATTTTTACGATCTCAAAGGTATCGTTGAACAAATTATGGACCAATTACGTTTAGGAAATCATTTATCATTTGAACGTATGGAAAATTTAGACTTTATGCATCCAGGACAAACAGCCAATATCTTATTAGACGGTCAAAAAATTGGTTTTATTGGGCAATTACATCCCCAATTATCGCAAGAGTTTGACTTAGATAAGGAGACTTTCTTTGCGGAATTAGATTTTGAGGCTTTAGTAGGATTTAACAGAGACTTATTGCTACAGACCCCTTTAGCAAAATATCCATCAACTTCTCGTGATATCGCTCTTTTAGTAGATCGATCAACCAGTCACCAAAGCTTGGTAGATTTAATCTATGAAAATGCTGGAGATAATTTGAAAAATGTCGAATTATTCGACCGATATACTGGCGAGAATATAGCAGCAGATAAACAATCTTTAGCTTATCACTTAACTTTCCAAAATCCAGATAAAACTTTAAAAGATGAAGAAGTGACAAAGGCAATGGATCAAGTGATTAAAGCTTTAGAAAAGGCAGAGAATGTAGAAATTCGTTAACATAAAAAATCACTACGCTAAAGATAGCGTAGTGATTTTTATTTGTTTTAAACGAGTTTCCACTTAGCAAAGGCAGTTAGATAACGTTCATTAATCACTGTCGTATCAGTCAGCATATCTAATGGGTGCTGATGTTTGCTTGTGAAGATAAGGATGACGGCAATAAATGGTACATAGTAGAAAATAACACGACCAAAAAATTCACGCATTAATAAAGTGGATATATTTAATTTATTCGATTGGGTATTAATCGGCACAACTCTTAAATTAAATAAAATTTTTCCGGGTGTTTGGCCATTCAGACCGAAAGTCATTAGGAAAAAGTAAAGGCAAAATACAGCTAAGTTAAAGAACATAGGTAAAACACCCCACAATAAGTCTTTATTCATTTCTCCTACAATGTTCGTTATAAGGTTAGTCAGGAGAAGAATGAATAGGTAATCTACCATATAAGCTGCTAAACGAAGCCAGAACCCAGCATAAACCTCCTTAGGAAGATAGTCGTAGCCATTTTCTCTCAGTTGTTGGTCAGCAATTTTCATTTGAATAGGATCAATGTCAGACTGCTTAGTCTCTTTGAAAGCTTCCTCTCTTGCTGCATGATTGCTGAATGGATTGAGTCCGGAATGATTTGCTTGACTAGAATTTAAAGAAGACGAGTTATTTTTTGTTATATTGTTGTCCTTAGAGTGGTCCGTTTGCTCTTCAATAATGACTGTACTATCTTGGGGAACTTCTTCAATAACTTTAGTTGAATCTTTTTTTTCTTCTTTTGAATGATTTAAAAGCGTCTTAAGTTCTTCTTTATCTAATTTAACTGATGTCATATTACTTACCACCTTCCCAGCGGTACTCAATCTGAGGAAGAACTTCTTCTTTTACACGGTTAAGAACTTGATCAAATTGTTTTGCATAATTATCTTCTGATTTCATAAATGTAGGGAAGAATGAGGCAAATTGGTCTTGAGGGGCTGCTTTTTCAAAAACTTGAGCATTTGCTAAGTCATTTTCTTCGCGAATAAGATCGATTACTTGACGATAGTATAGAATATCATCAACCAAGCCGTTTTCTTTAGCTTGCTTGGCGGTATAAATACGACCATCTGCTAGCTCACGCACCCGTTCTTCTGACATATCACGACCATCGACAACCACTTGAACGAAACGATCAAAGGCTTCATCAATATATTCTTGGAATACTTCCTCTTCTTCCTTAGTCATTTTACGTGCACTCGAGCCTAAATCCTTCATTTTTCCAGATTTAAAAACATAGGGTTCAACACCTATTTTGTCATAAAGCTCTCTCATATTGTAACCAGACATAATTACTCCAATTGAGCCAGTGATTGTTTCAGGAGTAGCATAAACTTTATCGGCTAACATGGCATAATAGAAGCCACCTGATGCGGCTACTTGCCCCATAGAAGCATAAACAGGAATCTTTCTTTCGGCAATCACTTCCTTAAATAAGTCATAAGCTTCACGGGTTTCGTATACTCCTCCACCTGGAGTATTTAATTCGAATAAAACAGCCTTAATAGATTCATCCATTCGAATCTGTTCGATGGTATCCATAATAAGTTGATGATCATAAGTAGGAGACGCTATTCCAATCACTCCTTCAATAGGGATAACTAGAATACGTTGATCTACAGAGCCATCTTCTCGAATTTCTTCTATATAATCTTGTCCAATGCCTAGCAAGGAGTTTAGTCTTTCATTCGCCCATTTTTCACTGTAGGTAATATCAGCGGGTTCATTATAAACTTTCGATAAGCTAGAAGCGACAATTAAAACAAGTGCAAAAGCGATTACTATCCATTTTTTTTTTGACATATAAGCCACCTTCCTTTGAGTTTAGTTTAACATTTTTAATGTCGGTTTGGAATGATAAGCTGTTTATAACTATAAAAAGCTGTTAGTTAGGTGTTTTCTATAATAAGTGTTGTTTTTCAAAAGCAATGAGTATTTCACGCGCTTGGATGGAATCCTCTGCTTCCATTAGTTGGACTCTTAATTCGTGTGCTCCTTTGAATTCTCTTAAATAGATTTTAAAAGACCTTCTTAAAGCAGGGAAAGGGTGGAGATCGTAATAATCAAAGAGATCCAAATGATAGCGAAAAAGATCAATCAATTCTTTAGCAGAATGATGACGAGGTTCTTTTTCAAAAGCAAATGGATTTTGAAAAACACCGCGGCCAATCATAATACCGTCCATCTCATAAGTATTGTATAACTCCATTCCTTGTTGCCGATCAGCAATATCCCCATTTACAGTTAAGAGGGTATGTGGGGCGTATTGGTCACGCAAATTTTTAATCTCCCCAATTAGTTCCCAATGAGCGGGCACTTTAGACATTTCTGTTTTTGTTCTTAAGTGTATGGAGAGGTTGGCAATACCTTGTTCAAATAAATGCTTCAGCCATTCTTTATATTCTTCCACTTGATGATGGCCTAAACGCGTTTTGACTGAAATAGGAAGGTTTGCTTTTTTACTGGCTTGGATTAATTGAGCAGCTAGTTGTGGTCTTAAAATTAAACCAGACCCACGACCATGTTTAAAGACGTTAGGTGCTGGACAGCCCATATTAATATCGACACCTGCGAAGCCTTCTTCTTCCATTCCATGCGCCATTTGTTCAAAGAATTCAGGCCGGTCACCCCATATATGGGCTACTATGGGTTGTTCATCTTCAGTTTTGATTAAACGACCTCGTACGGATTCTTTGCCTAGAGGATGGCAGTAGGATTCAGAATTAGTAAATTCAGTGAAGAAAACATCAGGTCTTCCAGCTTTAGCAATAACATGTCGGAAAGCAACATCGGTTACATCTTCCATAGGGGCTAAAACAAAAAAGGGTTTGGGTAAGTTTTGCCAGAAGTTTTGTGGCATAGTTTAGGACTCCTTTCGCTTATTTTTGTAAAAATAGAATCTTTAAAAGATTACCATAAATGAGGCTGGATGCAAATATAATACAGGAATCCTCTATTAATTCTTTAGGAAAAACAACTAGCCCTATCTGTATGCTATAATTTTACTGAAAATAATTTAGGAGGATAAAAATGAAAGCAAAATTTTCCAAAAAATATTCTGTAAAGAATGAACATTCAGCTGCTAAAATTGGATCAGGTGCTTTAGAAGTCTTATCGACACCTTCGATGATTGCTTATATGGAAAATGCAGCTTATGAGCTTTGTCAGAAAAATATTGAAGATACAACTTTAGAAACCACAGTAGGTATCTTTCTTGAAGTCAAACATTTAAAAGCGAGTTCGACTATGAGCGAAATTGAGATTATTATTACAAAATGTAAAAGAGAAGGAAGAGTATTCACTTTAGATATGGAAGCTTATGATAAAGAACAATTAATTGGTCAAGCAACTCATCAAAGAATTGTTGTGAATATCGAGCGTTTTATGGCAAAGCTTAAGAAATAATATTTTCATTGATCGATGCCTTGAAAGTGTTTGAAAGATATTCAGTTTGCAAACCAACTATGTTAAGATGAGGGGGTTA
Organism: Facklamia sp. P12937; assembly: GCF_050409505.1. Lineage (NCBI taxonomy): Bacteria > Bacillati > Bacillota > Bacilli > Lactobacillales > Aerococcaceae > Facklamia > Facklamia sp. P12937. The sequence goes on along the minus strand of NZ_JBNUPI010000015.1, from coordinate 17,213 downwards.
ATAAAAAGGTATAGGGAGGATCATTAATGGCAACTTTTTTTGAGATGCTGAGCATCCAATTAGTTCTAATTGTTTATGTCTTAGCAGGTGTGCTAGCCTATAGAAAAAGAATGATTACGGATCAGAATCGTCCAGCTTTAATTAAATTAATTGTTGAGATACTTGTTCCCGCACTTATTTTTAAGTCGTTTTTTAATATAACTTGGAACATTATTGAGCTAAGCTTTCAAACTTTAATCATTGCTACTATTATTTATACAACGATAACCCTTTTCGGCGGCTTCTTTTTTCGGGATTTGCCGGAAAAACAAGCTAAAATTTTACATTATGCGACCCTTTGTAACAGTGCCGGTTTTGCTGGATTACCCATCGTTACATCCTTATTTGGTGAATTAGGCGCTATTTTAGCCGCCGTTTATTTAATACCTCACCGCATTTTTACCTATACAATTGGTATTTCTTTATTAGTAAAACAAGAAAAGAGTTTTAAAGAGACGCTTCTTTCTTTTATAAAAAACCCAATGATTTTGGCAGTTATCTTTGGATTGGTGCTGGGTTTAAGCCAAATTCCTATACCAAGCTTTATCATGAATAGTTTTGATGGTTTGAGTCGCACAGTTACTCCTTTATCCATGATTACCATCGGTTCAATTATTGGTTCGGTTAAAATGGAGGCTCTTTTTGAGAAAGCGGTTATACGGTTTGTAGGTGTTAGAATGCTCCTTATACCCTTAATCGTTTTGCTGAGCTTAAAATTTCTGCAAGTAGATGAGCAAATAGCAGGTATGTGTGTGGTGATGGCGACCATGCCCGCCGGGGCTACCACGCCTATTTTAGCGGCTAAATACGATTTAGATGTCGCTTTGGCTTCTAAACTAACTTTTGTATCAATTATTTTATCCCTCTTTTTAAGTCCAGCCTTTTTGGCTTTCGTTTAATTTGAAGACAGAGGAGGAGAAATTTTCATGCCAGCCATACATAAAAAAACTAACAAAAAAAGATCTGCATAATGTACTGACCCCCTAAAGTTGGATTTCATGGTCCAACTTTAGGGGGTCAGTACATTGAGCTAGCTCTTTTTCTGCTTATGCAGTGACTGTTTCGATAATTTGATGGCCCTTAACCATAACTGGTTGACAGTTTCCTTTTTTTAATTCTTGAGCAAGTTCATGGATAGTTGAAACCTGGTTAGGAAAATATGTCGCGTAAACGCCTACTTGGCCAAAATGATGAGAATCACTTCCACCAACACATTGTAGACCGTGTTCTTTGGCTGTAATAAAGGCTTGTTGATTTTCTTCTAAAGTTGAATTGCCATTTAACACTTCAACTGCATGAAGGCCTTTAACTTTATAAATATGGTCACCAAGGCCTCGGTTATTATTACGATAGGGATGAGCGGCTGTACAAGCTCCACCTTTTTTATTCACGTAATCAATGAATTCTTGAGCTGATAGGCCCGGCTCAGGCAATTCGTCAATTCCATAGGCTAAGACATCGCCTTCAGTAGTTAGATATTCCACCCCCACAAAGATTGGAAAATCGAGACGTTGTTGAGCCTCTTCAACTAAAGTCATGAAACCAATTGAGTCGTGGTCTGTAATACAAACGGCATCAAGTCCGATTAGTTTGGCTCTTTCGACAATCTGCTCAATTTTCATAAAGCTATCGGGTGAAAATGTCTTCTCATGCATATGTAGGTCGATTAACATATTGGATAATCCTCTCTTATAAGTTTGTAACATTAAATATTGTTCAACATCCCTATTTTACGTAAGCTTACCTCGCTATTCAAATTGAAAAACAATCTTAAAAATTTATTTATAGTCTTTATTAATACATTTGTATCAATGATTTAGCAAGTTTAGCTTTAAATTTATTAGAAAAAATAATAAATAATGACAGAACAATTTAATAAACAAAATGATTTTATTAAAAGATAATAAGAAAGAAAAATTTTAATGGAAAAACGTTTACAAAACTGGTAGGATAGCATTAAATGCTTCGGAGGCGCTTTTATGAAATTGTTAAAAGACACAAGAATAAGAATAGCTTTAATCTCAATCTTAATTTTCTTGTTTGCCTATCAAAATGTGGATCGATACTTGCAGCAGATGGACGAACAGAGACAAAATAATTTGGAAACGGTTACTTTAATTGCTAGGGCTTATGGTTATGACGGAGAAGAGGAATCAGATCCTGTACTAGAGTTTATTGATAAGCAACCGTCAAAAAATTTCACCTATGATCAAGAAGCTAAAATTGATTTGGCTCATTATTTTCATGGGGTCTCCAAAGAACAAATTATTTTGAAACGTGGTGGGATTCTTATATCAATGTTAATAATTCCATATCTACTTTTTGAGTTTATAATAAGTAAATCGGGCTTTTTATTCTAATAGCTGTTTAAAAATATGAAAGAGTAGCAATAAGGAGGAGAAAAATGAAATATTTTTCAAATTTTAAGATTCGAGCTTTATTCTTTTTTATAATAATCAGTACACTTGCGTATTTACTAGTAAAACCGATATATGATTCTTATATTATTTATAAGGAGAACGATTATTCAACCGTGTCTGTGCTGTCTAAAATACATGGTTATGAGGGTGAAGATGATATTGATTCAAAATTAGATTATATGGAACAATTGCCAGAGAATAAATTAAATAATATAGAGAAAGGGATAGTTAGTCGAGCGCGTTATTATAGAACGGATCCTGAAGTGAAAATTGTACTTAAAAAGGGAGCTATTATTGTAATAAGCTTATTCACTTTTTATTTAGTCGTCGAATACGCTTTAACGCGAACTTATTCAATTTAAAAATTGAAAACCACTAAATGAGTATCGAGAATTAAATCTACCTCTATTTTTAATAGAGGTCGTTTTAATTTGTCTAGTGAAAGTATATGAGAACTTTCTTAGGGACTTTTCATTCAAATTTAAGAGATATTTGATTAAATAATAGTATACTTATAAGTGAGCGCGTTTCAGTATTTTTAATACGTAATCTTATTTTTAAAAGCATTCGAGAAAACGCTTACAAATGCTCTGCGTTTCAGTCTCAAATAAAGATGTGTTTAAGGAGATAAAGATGATAAAATACGAAATTCCAGGTAATGGAGTGATCAAAATTTCTAATGTGATTATTGATTTTAACGGCACCATCGCTGAAGACGGGAAATTAATTGAAGGAGTGGAAGAACTTCTTTCGAGTCTTTCAGAAAATGTTAAAATTTTTATCGCCACTGCTGATACCTATGGAACTGTTAAACAACAGTGTCAAAAACTTCCAGTTGAACTGGCTACCTTTCCTTCGAGTAAAGCAGCTATCTCCAAGAAACTACTGCTTGAAGAATTAGATTCTAAAAGCTGTGCCTGTATAGGCAATGGCTATAACGATGGAGAAATGATGAGTGTAGCTGCTTTATCAATAGCTGTTATAGGAAATGAAGGGCTATCCACTGTTAGTATTCGTAATGCCGATATTATTGCACCTAATATTCATTCAGCGCTTAACATCTTGCTTAAGCCTGAGCGTATTAAAGCTACTTTACGTCATTAAGTTAAAGGAGTTAGAAAATGGATAAAAAACATTGGAGATATGCCTTTGAAAAGACATTGCCAATTGGTATCGTTTATCTCATGCTAGCCTTAGGTTTTGGTATTATGATGCAGGCTAAAGGCTTTGGTTGGATTTGGGCATTATGCTTGAGCTTTTTTGTCTACTCAGGGTCTATCCAGTTTTTAGCACCAGTCATTCTTTCTTCATCCACTGGCTTATTTGCTACAGTTATTTTAACCTTTATGGTTAATTTTCGCTTATTATTTTATGGTATTAGTCAGTTGGAAAGATACAAAAAGATAAAAGGTTGGCGCAAACTCTATTTAATTCATGGCCTTACGGATGAAACTTTTTCTTTGGTATGTACAGACCACTTACCTGAAGGAATTGAACGTGAGAAGTATTCCCTTTATGTCACAGTACTCAATCATATGTATTGGACTCTTGGTAGTGTAGCGGGTAGTTTAGTAGGGAATCTCTTACCTTTTTCAACGGAGGGCATTGATTTTGCTCTAACAGCATTGTTTTTTGTCGTCGTTCTCAATCAGTGGGAAGCTACCAATAATCACAAGCCTGCTCTTTTAGGGATGACTGTTGGGTTTATATTTTTCATAATATTTGGACCAGATAATTTTATGCTGCCGTCAATGCTTGTTGTCATTGCTTTTCTACTAATTGAAAATAGACTTAAAGGAGGCCAACCAGATTATGTCTAACCTTCATTCTATCATGTTGATTGTCGTTATGGTCATTGTGACAATCACTATTAGAGCTACTCCCTTTATTATTTTCAAAAGGAAAACTCCTATTTGGATTATTTATTTGGGGCAAGTTTTTCCTTATGCCATTATGACAATCTTATTGATTTATTCATTTAAAGATATTGCCTATACTTCTCAGCGAACGATAGCGGCTATAATATCTTGCTTTTTGGTATTCGTTTTACATAAATGGCGACATTCTACTGTCTTTTCCATTTTGGGAGGAACAGTTTTGTATATGGTATTGGTGCAAACTATTTTTCAATAAATTTTCATTATGCTTAAAAAGCCAGAGCAAATGCCTCTGGCTTTTTAATATATTTTAAAAACCGATCGAAGCAATCTAACACCTTACCGGCAAAGGCCATACCTGGATCACCATCCATAAGAATAGCAATATTGTCTAAATCCGATAATTGCTCGTAATTTCCTCCTGCTTTTATGTATTGATCAACATGAACAGCAATACATGGCTCACAGCGTTGATTAATAGCAACAGCAAGAATAATTAACTCTTTAGTAACTGCATCTGGAGCCGAGGGCTTTGCTAAGATGGCAGCAAGCTGATTATAATGTTGAAGGTATTCAGGATTAAGTTCTGTTAAAAATTGTGTATTGGCACCCACTTCTTCTAAACCTTTACGATAATCAGTCCTATAAAGATTCCTTCTGCAAAGTTATTCTCTATTAGTATAGCTTTTTTATATGAAAGTATGTTCAAAAAAATTATATATATAAATTTTTCATAAATGACGGTTATTTATTTAATAATCTAATTTAATATTTAAAATTTTATCGAGTATACTAAGTTTATAAATAAACAAAAAGGAGATTAATCACATGTCAAAAGCTTATGATATCGTTCTACGTGGTACTGGTATGGGTGAAGGTGAAAAACCTCTAACAGAAAATTTGATGAAAGGTTTTTTAAATACGCTAGCTAACACTGATAAAGCGCCAAAGCATATCCTTTTATATGGTGAAGCTGTTAAGTTAGCTTGCAAGGGCTCAGACTCAATTGAAGATTTGAAAGCAATGGAAGATAAAGGAACCAAAGTTCTTTCATGCGGTATTTGCACTGAGTACTATGAAGTAGAAAAGTATATTATGGTTGGTCAAATTACAACAATGCGTGAAGTTGTTGATATTTTAACTGAAAGTGAATTAGTAATTGAACCTTAAAAAAGAATGTGAGGTAAAATAATGGAAACGACCTTTAAGCCGTTTACAACGACATTAATTGGATCGATGCCACGGTCGCCTCAATTACTCGCTGCCAAGGAAGCTTGTCAACATTTTGGTGAGTGTGATAAATACAATCAGCTGGTTCATGACGAAACTAAAGAGGTCATAGACCTCTTTAAGCGTGCGGGCATTGATGTAGTTGTAAGTGGAGAAATTTCAAGAGATAATTTTATGTCTTATGTTGCTGAAAAAGTTGAAGGTATCGAACTTTTTTCTACAGAGGAAATTAATGACTTGCTTGGAAATAATGAGGATTATGTGCAATCCTTAGAAGAGATGGATGCTTCAGATAACTCAATGAATAGTCCAGTCTGTGTCGGTAAGCTCGATTTGGAAGCCGATTTATGTACTCAAGAGCAGGAGTTAATTAAAAGCTTAACTAATAAACCTTATAAAATCACTCTTCCTAGTCCATACCTTTTAACCCGATCAATGTGGGTAGAAGGAGTAAGTGATCAAGCTTATGCGAGTAGACGTCAATTGGGTAAAGATGTTGTTGAATTATTGAAAAACACCATTCATCGTTTATATGATAATGGGGCGCGCGTCATCCAAATTGATGAACCGATTCTTTCAGAGGTAGTTTTTCAAAGAGCCCAAGGGGATACCTCCTTCTACTGAGGAACCTTATCTGCAAAGGTCAAGGTTGACCAAGAATTAATGTTTGCTCAGTCTCTTATTCAACCTGTTCTAGATGAAATAAATAGTTTGGAAGGTTGCTTATCAGCTGTCCATGTTTGTCGAGGAAATTGGACAAAAGATGAGAGTGTATTATTAGAGGGAGCGTACGATAAATTAGGTAGCTTCTTTAATAAATTAACTGTCGACATGTTGGCTCTTGAGTTTTCAACCCCAAGAGCTGGTGAAATATCCAAGTTATTTTATAATAACTTTTTAGATGAGAAAATTATACTAGGCTTAGGTGTCATTAATCCGCGATCAGATGAGGTTGAATCAGTTGAAAAAATTATGGCTCTAGCTGAAGAAGCGTTAGAGTTCTTGCCACCAGAGAGAATTTGGCTGAATCCGGATTGTGGCTTTGCAACATTTGCCAATCGTCCGTTAAATCCTGAAGAAATAATCGAAGCCAAATTAACAAATATGTCTAAAGCCGCTCAACAATTACGTCAGAATCACTGTCAATAATTCTTTTTGCAACTAGCATAGGCTAGTTGCTTTTTTGTCTAGCTTTATAAATAAAATTTATATGAAATATTGAAACAAAGGTAAAGTTTTTCTATAATGTAAACATTAATCAGGAAACGCTTACTTAAAGCAACTTTAAAATTTTGTTCGTTAACTAATAAATTTTTAAGGGGGGAGTCTATGAATTACACTATAACCTTTAATCCAGCCCTCGATTATTTTATAGAGACCAGGGACTTCAAGGAAGGAGCATTAAATCGTATAGATTCAGAAACCTATCTTATTGGAGGTAAGGGTTTAAATGTCTCACTATTATTGTCAGAGTTTGGAATAGCTTCTTGTGCCTTGGGATTTATGGGTGGGTTCACTGGGAATTATTTAACCAATTTATTAAAAAAACATTCGATTGCACATGATTTTATTGAAGTGAATGGTCAAACACGTATCAATGTGAAGCTGAAAAGTAAGAAAGAAACAGAACTAAATGCCAAAGGTCCTAAAATATTGAGACCTCAATATGAGGCGTTCTTTAGTCAATTAAAGCAAAAATTAAAAAAAGGTGATACCGTATTTTTATCAGGGAATTTAGCTCCAGGTATGGAAGCGAAAGATTACGAAAGGATAGGCGAACTGTGCCAAAAAACCCAGGTCAATTTCATATTAGATTCAAACCGGGAATTAGTAACATCATGCTTAACCTATCGTCCCTTTTTAATTAAACCCAATCAACAAGAATTGGCTGATATTTTCAATTCAGTTATTCACACGGACAAGGATGTCATAAAATATGCCAAACGTTTACAGCAACAAGGTGCTCAAAATGTATTAGTATCCCTAGGGGCTGACGGAGCTATATTGTTAACTAGCGATAGTAAAATTTATCGATCCAAGTCAGCTCCAGGAAAATTGGTTAATTCTGTGGGAGCAGGCGATTCGATGTTAGCAGGCTTTATGGCTGAATACCAATCTTCAAAGTCGTTTAAGAATGCCTTAAAGGTGGGAACGGCTGCTGGTGCGGCAACAGCTTTTTCTTTAGGTATAGCTGAGCGAAAGTTAATGGACTCTTTAGTGGATAAAATCAAAATACAAGAACTTTAGGAGGAAAAGTTATGCAGCTATCAGAATTATTAAATATTGAAGTGATGGATCTTGATCTAATTGTTCGTAATAAATCAGAGGCTTTAAAGAGTCTTGTTAATAATTTCGATCAAGTCGGAGGAGTAACGGATCCAAAAGAATTATTTCAATCGCTACAAGCAAGAGAGCAACTCTCAACCACTGGAGTTGGTAACGGTGTGGCCATGCCGCATGCTCAATCATCAACGGTAAAAACGCCAATTATTATTTTTGCGCGTTCCCAAGCAGGCATTAATTGGCAAGCTTTAGATGAAAAAGATGTTCACTTAATTTTTATGATTTTAATGCCAAAAAACTCATCAAATGAGCATCTGAAGGCAATTGCTTCCTTGTCAAAAAAATTGATGGAAGAAGGAATGATTGATCAACTGATGTCTGTTAAGAATGCCCATGAAGTGGTTGATTTATTTTCTGAAGAAGCAGATTTAAAAGAAACTGCTCAAGCTAAAAGTGAAAAAAATATAATTTCTGAATCATCAGATACTTATATTTTAGCAGTTACCGCTTGTCCAACAGGGATAGCACACACCTTTATGGCTGAAGAAAAGTTAAAAGAAGCAGCTAAAAAAGCTGGGATCAGTATTAAAGTGGAAACAAACGGGCAAGCCGGTATCGGTAACAAACTTAATCAAGCGGATATTAAAAAGGCCGATGCAATTATCGTAGCGGCAGATAAACAGGTTGAAATGAATCGATTTGATGGCAAGCCGGTTATCATTACTAAAGTTTCAGATGGAATTAATAAGGCCGATGAATTAATAAATAGGGCCGTTCGTCTCGACGCTCCTATCTTTCACGCTAAGGGAGAAAAGGTAAATGAGATAGAAGATTCTGGTGAGAAAGAATCAATCGGTCGTCAATTCTACAAACATTTAATGAATGGCGTTTCTCATATGCTTCCATTCGTTGTGGCCGGTGGGATTTTGATTGCACTTTCTTTCTTCTGGGGTATAAATTCTGCTGACCCAAGTAGTTCAGACTATAGTGTATTTGCTCAAATACTAAAAACAATTGGTGGAATGTCTTTTGCCATGATGCTACCAATTTTATCTGGATTTATCGGTCAATCAATTGCAGATCGTCCAGGACTAATAGTTGGATTAATGGGTGGGATTTTTGCTAATCCTGGTGTTTTAGCTGCTTATGCACCACAAGGCATTTTTGAAAATCTAGTACCCTCTGGTTTTCTTGGCGCTCTGATAGCGGGTTTCTTAGCAGGCGCTATTATAAGAGGGCTGCAAATTGCCTTCAAGTGGATGCCTAAAACCCTTGAGGGTATGAAGGCAATCTTCATATTCCCAGTTCTGGGTATTCTAATGATAGGTCTGCTAATGCTATTTGTAGTGAATGGTCCGATGGGTGCGGTGATGACGGGATTAATGAATGCGATTGAATCAATTCCAAGAGAATGGGGCATTGTATTAGGATTTGCAGTAGCAGCTATGATGTCTATTGATATGGGAGGCCCCATTAATAAGGCTGCTTATGTTACAGGAACAGCTCTAGTCACTCAAGCTCAAGGGGCGGGTTCAGATGTTATGGCGGCAGTAATGGTTGGTGGAATGGTTCCGCCTATGGCTATTGCCTTAGCCGCTACGATTAAACCAAAAGTGTGGTCAAAACAAGAAAGATCTTCGGCCTATGTGAATTATGCCATGGGAGCTAGCTTTATTACCGAGGGAGCAATACCTTTTGCAGCGGCTGACCCTTTACGCGTTATTCCTTGTCTAGCCTTAGGTGCAGGTTTAGCCGGTGCACTTTCAATGGCTTTTGAATGTGTTAGCTTAGTTCCTCATGGAGGTGTTTTTGCGATAGCAGCAGGTGGGGTAAGCAACCCAATCATGTATATTCTATCTTGGTTAATAGGTAGTATAGTATCAGCCTTTTTACTAAACTACACCCGTCAATTAAAGAAGGGGTAATAACCCAATAGGTATATTATTAACTAAATTTTGATAAATTATATAATTATAGTTATTAGTTTATTGCTTTGTGAGAATATATAGATAGTAAAGTTTGATTAATCGCTAACCATCGCTAATCTTAGTTGAGATTATTAGAAGATGCAGCGCTTTTCAAATCAAATTCTAATCAAACTAATATGGAAATTGTTTGGAAGATTGTTTAATATTAAGGACAGGAGTGAGAAAACGATAACATTTTCTACACCCTCTTAGGAATGATTAGAAAGAATCAACCGTTCTAGTTTTGCTCTTTCTATTTCATACTAAAACAAAGTAAACTGACTTACAATCGCTGCAAGACTTAAACTTTAAAATCAAATGGCTTGACAGCGTTTTCACTAATTGGTAAAATGTAAGCAATTACAGTTTTTGAAAGTGAGGGAAGTATACTCAGAAAAACTTTATTGTTTGTCGCTTTGTACATTTTTAAGGAGGAAAATTAATGAAGAAATCGTTAAGAAAAGTAGTTGTTTCTTTTGTAACTGCTTTGACGCTAGGTTCCGCAGTATCACCATTATTGGCTTCAGCACAAGATGAAATTGTTGGTGATTTAGTTCCAGAATATAAAGCTACTTATTTAGGGGATCCTACTTCACTGGACTATACATTCTCTATGCGTGATTCAAATACAAGTCATACAGTTAACTTCATCGATGGATTATACGAAAACGACCAATTCGGTAACTACATCCCATCAGTTGCAGAGTCTCATGAAGTTTCAGAAGATGGCTTAGTCTATACTTATAAAATCCGTCCAGGAGTTATGTGGTTTGATAACAACGGTAACGAAGTGGCTGAGACAACTGCTCACGATTTTGTTACTGGTTTAAAACACGCTGTAGAGGTTCAATCAGAAATGTTACCAATCGTACAATCATCTATTAAAGGTCTTAACGACTATGTAAATGGTAAAATTACTGATTTTGCTGAAGTAGGGGTCAAAGCGATTGATGATTATACCCTTGAATATACTCTCGAAGAACCAGAACCATATTTCAACTCAAAAACAACTTATGGTATTTTATATCCAATCAATCAAGAGTTTCTAGATTCTGTTGGAGATGATTTCGGTTCATTAACTCCAGACTCAATTTTATACAATGGAGCTTTCCTACTTTCTAACTTAACTGCTAAATCTGAAATTGAATACACTAAGAACGAAAATTATTGGGATGCTGATAATGTATTCTTAGACACAGTTCAATTTACTTACAATGATGGTTCTGATCCAGAAGTATTCTACCGTCTATACAAAGATGGAGCTGTATCGTTCTTTACAGTAAATCCTACTTTACCAATCTATGACGATGTTAAAGCAGAATTCGACGGTTATATCACACAACAACAACGTCAAGGATCTTCATTCTTATTACAGTTTAACTTAAACCGTTTGAAGCATGAAGCAACTGGTAAAACTACTGAAAAGCAACATGAAGACACTCACCAAGCACTTTTAAATAAAGCTTTCCGTCAAGCAATTATGTTTGCTTTCGATAAACACACTTACATGACACAAAAATTCGGTGAAGAATTTGCTGATACAGATATTCGTAACTTATTAGTTGCACCAGAATTTGTTATGTTAGAAGAAGAGTCATTTGGAGAAGCAGTAGCACGTCACCTTGAAGAAATGAATCCGGAACTTTATGAAGGAATCAACTTGGAAGATGGACAAGATGCATTCTTCAATCCAGAAAAAGCTCAAAAATTAATTGAACAAGCAAAATCTGAATTAGAAGGCGTAGACTACCCAATTCAATTAGATATTCCAGTTCTAGAAACAGTTCCTGTGGCTGTCAACTTTGCTAAGTCTTTAAAAGCTTCTTTTGAAGAAGTTTTAGGTTCTGAAAATGTTGTAGTTAATCCAGTTCTTCTAAACCAAGATACATATTTAAACGCAACATTCAACGCTACTGTTGCTGCAGAAGTTGATTATGATATGACTAATGAATCTGGTTGGATTCCTGACTACTTAGACCCATCAACATTCTTAGATATTTATTTACCTACTAATGGTACTTTCTTAGTTCCAATTGGTTTTGATCCAATTCTTAAAGAAGGACAAGAAGATCCATATGCAGAAGCACGTGAAGCTTCAGGATTATACGAATATGCTGAATTGGTCAAAGCAGCTGATGCTATTAATGATGATTTAGATGCTCGTTACGATGCTTATGCTAAGGCACAAGCTTGGTTAACAGATTCTGCAATCGCAATTCCATTTAACACTTTAGGATCACACCTACGAGTTACTAATATTGTTCCGTTCTCTGGTCCTTACTCATTTGCAGGTACTGGTCAACGTAGATTCAAGTTCTTGAAAGTTCAATCTGAACCTGTTTCATATGAACAATGGCAAGCGGCTTACGATAATTGGTCAGCTAATAAGTTAGACGGATCAAGTGTTTCAAGTGAAGTTGGTGGAAGCAAAACTGATGAGTCTGCTTCTAAAGAAGAAACTGAAGAAGAAATGATGGACGAGTCAGCTGAAGAAACTGAAGAAACTGAAGAAATGAAAGATGAATCAGCTGAAGAAACTGAAGAAGCGGCTGAATAGTCAAAAGAAAATGTAATCTTAGATGAAAAAGGCTGAGAAATTGGCCTTTTTCATTTATTATAGGAGGATTCAAATGAAAAAATACTTATTCAAAAGAATTCTTCGGTCACTATTTTCGATTTTTATGGTTACTACTTTAGTGTATTTAGCCATTTTTTCACTGGTGCCGAGAAATTCAATCTTCAAAGATGACCCTGCAATTGCTAAATTAAAGTCACAACCCGATCAACTTTTAGAGTATCAAAATAGCGCTTTTGACCGAATGGGGTATATTAATTATTTAAATCAACGTGACTTTCAAAAGGAAGTTCAAAAAGACTATCCAGAATTTACAAATCAAGAAAGTCCCGAGAATCAAGCAATTATAGACAAATGGCAAGAAAATAACCAAAATTGGGAAGTAGGTCAACTTCCGATAAGCGGAGGCTATTTTGCTACCGATGAAGTTTCAATTGGTGCAAGGGTCTTAAATTTTTATAAAAATTTGATTGAGTTTGATCACCCTTGGCGTATTAAAGACCCGGAAAATCCTGATCTAAAGCGTGGATATAAAATCACTCACGACGCAACAGCTGGTTGGGCATTAACTGGTTCAGGTACAAAATATTACTACCAAATCTACTTCAATAATAAATTCCCATTTATCCACCAAAATTTCCTTAAAATTAATTTAGGAGTTTCATACCCTACTTTTGCAGGGAAGCCTGTTGTGGATGTTATTACGGACAAACAAGGACGTTCAGTAACAGAAGAAATTACTATGCCAGATGGTAAAACCTTTAAATCTGCCATTAATCCTTACACACGTTACTACAAACCAACAGCTGAACTTTCTTTAACAGAAAAACGTATGTTTGAAGGTTCAAACTATGCAGGGGCTGATTCTAATAACGAAGATCCATCTATGATGATGATTTCATTTAGAAACGGCATTGCCTCAATTATTTTAATGTATACTATTGCTATACCAATGGCTATGGCTATGGCAAGATACAAAGGTCAATTGGTAGATAAGTTAGGAACTGCAATTATCACACTCTTAATCTCAGTACCTTCAGTTGCTTTCATTTTCTTTGGACGATATATTGGTAATAAGTTCTTTGGGCTACCTGATTTATTCCCAATTTTTGGACCTGGGAATATTAAATCCTATATAATGCCTGTTATTGTTTTAGCTTTATTAGCTCTATCTGGTTCTGTAATGTGGATTCGACGCTATATGGTCGATCAGCAGTCATCTGATTATGTTAAATTTGCTAAAGCGAAAGGTTTAAGTCAATCAGAAATATCTCGCAAACATATATTCAGGAACGCGATTATACCAATTGTGAACGGTGTTCCTGGAGCAATTATTTTCTCAATTGCTGGAGCCACAATCACTGAACAAGTATTTGCCATTCCTGGAATGGGTAAAATGTTGCCAGATGCAATTCTTTCTCATAATAACCCAATCACTGTTGGATTAATCTTTATATTCTCAGTTTTAGGGGTTGTCTCTATCATGTTAGGCGATATTGCGATGACTCTTGTGGATCCACGTATCCGCCTAGAAGTGAAGGAGGATAAATAATGGAAGTACAACCTAATATTAATGATGCTTCTTTTCGTTTTGTAGAAACAAATGAAAAAGAAGCTGAAAAAATTAATTCACCAAAATACTCTTATTGGCAATCGGTTTGGAGAACTTTTGGTAAAAATAAGATTGCTATTTTCTTCTTATTTCTTATGACAGCAATCATTTTAATGTCATTTATCCAACCTATTTTCTCTGGTTATGATCCAATGGATACTGCTAAAATTAATGATTTATCAGCACGCTATATTGAACCGAGTGCAAAGCACTGGTTTGGTACAGATGCTAATGGACAATCATTATTTGATGCTACTTGGTCTGGAGCAAAAACATCCATTTCAATCACAGTTTTAGCGACTTTGGTCACTACGACGGTTGGTGTAGTAGTTGGTGCATTCTGGGGAATGTCACAAAAAATAGACGTTTTCATGCTAGAGGTTTATAATGTTTTTGCTAATATTCCACCGTTATTAATTATTATGGTATTAGCCTATTCATTAGGGAATGGTTTTTGGAATTTACTTTTTGCAATGACCCTCACTTCATGGATTTTTACGGCATACTTTATTCGTGTACAAGTAATGATTATGCGTGATCGAGAGTATAATTTAGCATCAAGAACTCTCGGAACACCAGCAAGACGAATGATTTTTAAAAACATTTTGCCTTATTTAACATCAATCATTACTACAGACGTTTCCAGAGTTTTACCAGGATTTATTGCGACTGAAACTTTCCTATCCTTTATTGGAGTTGGTTTATCAGCTGATATTGTTTCTTTAGGTGGATTAATTCAGAAGTATTCCACAAATATCGCTTCAAAACCGTACTTATTCTGGATTCCTGTATCTGTTCTTGCTTTGATTTCAGTTTCTCTTTACATTGTGGGTCAAGCATTAGCTGATGCAACTGATCCTAAGAATCACATATAGGAGGCAATTGAAATGACAGAAAAGAAAAAGATATTAGAAATAAGAGATCTGGTTGTTAAATTCCAGGTGCGTGACTCTGAATTGACTGCTATTCGTGGTATCGATTTAGACCTTTATGAAGGTGAGGTTCTTGCTTTAGTAGGGGAATCTGGATCAGGAAAGTCAGTTTTAACGAAAACATTTACAGGAATGCTTGAAAAAAATGGTAGTATTCCAGAAGGTAAAGTTATCTATAAAGGCGATGAGTTACAAAATTTTACTTCAGATAAACAATGGTTAAAATATCGTGGTAAAGAAATGGCAACAATTTTCCAAGATCCAATGACTTCTTTGAATCCAGTCTTAACAATTGGAACTCAAATAACAGAGGTTATTACTAAGCATCGTAATGCTTCGCAAAAAGAAGCAAAAGAGGTAGCGATTGATTTAATGGAGCGTGTTGGTATTCGTGACGCTGAAAAACGTTTTGATGATTATCCGTTTGAATATTCAGGTGGAATGCGTCAACGTATTGTCATTGCAATTGCATTGGCATGTCGTCCTAAAGTATTGATTTGTGATGAACCAACGACTGCTTTGGATGTTACTATTCAAGCTCAAATTCTAAGATTACTAAAAGAATTACAAAAAGAATATGAATTTACAACTATATTTATTACTCATGACTTGGGTGTAGTGGCTCAAATTGCAGACCGTGTTGCAGTAATGTATGCGGGACAAGTCATTGAAACAGGAACAGTAGAAGATATCTTCTATGACCCAAGACATCCTTACACATGGGCACTTTTATCATCATTACCACAATTATCAAATCCGGAAGAAGATCTATTCTCAATTGCAGGTACACCACCTTCTCTTTATACAAAAATTGAAGGAGATGCTTTTGCTCCACGTAGTCCTTATGCAATGCAAATTGACTATGAAGCTGAACCACCTATGTTTAAAGTTTCAGACACTCACTACGCTAAAACATGGTTACTAGATCCTCGAGCACCGGAAGCTGAAAAACCATCTGTTATTCATAACCTTCATGAAAAATTGAAGAAAGTTCATGGTGCAGATGCAGCTCTTAGAGAGGAGTTAGCAAATGGAGAAAAATAGAGAAAAATTAGTTGAAGTAAACGACCTTGAAATCACTTTTGGTGAAGGCAAAGACAAGTTCGTTGCTGTTAAAGATGCCACTTTCCATGTATTTAAAGGAGAAACCTTATCATTAGTAGGTGAGTCTGGATCTGGTAAAACAACTATTGGTCGTGCAATTAATGGTATTAATAAAACTTCAGGAGGAGAAATTCTCTTTAAAGGTAAAAGAATTAATACTAAATTATCTGAAAAAGAGCGTAAAGAGCTAATTGGAAGCATTCAAATGGTCTTTCAAGATCCCTCTGCCTCTTTGAATGACCGTGCAACAGTAGAGTATATTATCTCAGAAGGCCTTTATAACTTTAATTTATTTAAAGATGAAGAAGATCGCTTGCAAAAAGTTGAGAATATGCTTAAAGAAGTTGGACTTTTATCTGAGCATATGTATCGTTATCCTCATGAGTTCTCAGGTGGACAACGTCAACGTATTGGGATTGCTCGAGCCCTTATTATGGAACCAGAACTTGTTATTGCAGATGAGCCGATCTCATCTTTAGATGTTTCTGTTCGGGCGCAAGTTCTTAACTTACTCCGTAAATTCCAACGTGAAAATGGCTTAACTTATATTTTTATTGCTCATGACTTATCAGTCGTACGTTATATTTCTGATAGAATAGCAGTAATTCGTAATGGTCGTATTCTTGAAGTTGCGGAAACTGAAGAATTATTCCGTAATCCAATTCATCCTTATACACAAGCTTTACTTTCTGCTGTACCTATTCCAGACCCAGAGCTTGCTCGTAAAGTTAAATTGAAAGTTTATGATCCTGAAATGCATGATTATTCAACTGATATACCAAAAGTACGTGAAGTACTCCCAGAACACTACATTTATTGTAATGAAGCTGAATTGGCTAAATATCAGGAAATGTATCATTAAGAGTTTAAGTCGAGGTTTTAATCTCGGCTTTTCTTTTATTATAAGTTAGTGTAAAATTAATATATCATTTAGAAATGAGGTAGAAAAATGTTACCACAAACAGGCGAAATGGCTACTTGGTTTTTGATTGTGATCGCAGCGATTGCTTTAATCGGTGGTATTGCAATGGTATACAAAGGCAATAAAAATAAGCGTTAAGCTTATTTTCAGACATCCTGCATCCCTTAGGTAGTTTAGGGGTGTATTTTTAAGCAGATTTCTGTCAACCGTAAATGAAAATGTCCTGAAATTTTAAAAATTTGCGGGATAAAA